>JAFORL010000054.1 GCA_017393285.1 Lachnospiraceae bacterium | reverse complement strand
TTTTGGTTAATCAAAGATGATAATACAGAAGAAGAAGATACAGCAGATTTCGAACTCTTGGAAGAACGTTTCTTAGCCTATCCGGACTTAGCTTTAGCACAAAGTCACAAAGTATTGAATGGTATGGCTCGAAAAGCGCAAAGAAACTTGCATCGTGCCATAATTTTAACAGAAAATTATACACCAGAAGCCTTTCAGGTGATTCGAGAAAAAGAGGCCATGTTAGACAAATACGAAGATCGTTTAGCTGTCTATATCATGCAAATTACCGGTAGAGATTTAAATCAATTACAAATGCAGGAAACGACAAAATTATTACATACCATTAGCGATTTTGAGCGTATCGGAGATCATGCTTCCGGCATTTCCAAAGTTGCAAAAGAAATGGCTGAGAACAATTTAGTATTCTCAGAAGATGCGCAATACGAACTGAGTATTTTACATCGAGCAGTAGAAGAAATTATATCCATTACCATCGAATGCTTCGAAGAGGATAACATGCAATTAGCCAGACAAGTAGAACCACTACGACAAGTGATTCGTTCTTTATGTCACAAATTAAAAAACCATCATATTGCCCGTTTGCAAGGTTCTGTATGTAATATCAATCAAGGTATTGTGTTCAATGATATGCTCAACAACCTAGACCGTGTAGCAGCCCATTGTTCCAATGTAGCCGTAGCGGTGATTGAACAAACTGTAGAGACAGAAATCAATCCGCACGAATATTTACGTACCATTCGTGAAACCAATGAAAATCATTTCGTACATGACTTCGATGCCTTCAAAGAAAAGTACACATTAAAAAAATAAAATAGAACAAAGAGTTTTGCTTGCAAAACTCTAGCGCGACCGCGGTATTGCATCGCAATTTCCTATTACATAAAAACACAACAAGCCTCCGACATTCCTGCAATAGAATGTCGAAGGCTTGTTATTCTTCACAATAGAAATTTCTCTATGCAATTCTTTTATTCAGTAACCATGTATCAAATTACTGTAACCTTTTTAAACACGAAATACAGAAACTTCTTTATTTAAGTTTTCCGCTAATTCCTGTAAGCTTGTAGAATTATTAGAAATTTGATTTACCTTATCATTTACTTCATTCATACTGGCAGTGGTTTCTTCCACACCGGCAGCATTTTCTTCTGCAACAGCAGACAAACTTTGAATGATATCCATAACACCCACACGCTCCTGGTCACACTCGTCTGCCATCTTGTGAATGTCACTGGTACGATTTAAGGTTGTCATAATACCTTCATTTACCACCTTGTATTTTTCTTGGGTTTCCTTTAATTTTTCCTGCTGTTGTTCAATTATAACTTTCATTTCTTCCATAGCACTCATAGAATGTGCGGAATTTTCAGACAAGAGACGTAACACCTCTACAATCTTTCTGGTAGAGGTATTGGATTCCTCTGACAGCTGCTTAATCTCATCCGCAACCACAGCAAATCCTTTACCAGCTTCTCCCGCTCTTGCTGCTTCAATAGAAGCATTCAATGACAGTAAATTGGTCTGGGAAGAAATGGTAGAAATCAATTCTACTGCTTCTTCAATCTGATGTACCGCATCATCCGTCTGTTGCACATTTTCAGATACAATATTCACAGACTCACTGGTTCTTGTATTTGAGTAATCCAATTCCTTCATATTTTCATTGGCAACCCTACCTGCATCACGCATATTTTCTACGATTTCATTTAGTTCTGCAATATTTTCTACAATGTTTGAAATCTGATTTCCCATGTTCACCACACGTCCGGTAGCCACTTCCACATCTTCCGCCATAGAATTGGCGCCTTGAGAAATATCCTCAATGGCCGTATTCACAGCTTCTGTGTTCTGTGCACTTTGCATACTGATATTATGTACATCATCACTTGCTACCATTACATGATCAGCCGAATCTTTTACCTTCTTTAAGAGACTCCTAACTTCTGTCTGTAGCTTAATGGCACCATCTTCTAATTCACCAATTTCATATAGCATTGTCTTCTTTTCAATCTTTTCTGTGAAATTACCATCTGATAAAATCTTAATATTTACAATGACAGAGACAATAGCTTGCTTAATCCGAACAGCTACAAAAATCGCACCAAGACAACATAATATCAATGCAAACAACATAATTGCGACAAACTTATTTAGTACACGAATAGTAACCGACATAATAACACTATCTTCCTGACCGGCAAATGCCATTCCCACAACTTTTCCATCTGGATCAGCAATTGGTACATAACAAACATAATAGGTCTTTTCCCCAATCTTTACACCATTCTCTGTATGTATATTTCCCTTTTGTACATCTGCCCAGATGTCTGGGTTGGCTGTAGTTCCTTCATTACGCTTTCCTTCTGCATTTAACAATGAAGTCGCAAAACGGACATCTTCTTTAAATAAGGTCATATCTATATCTTGCTCTTTAAATTGGTCTACATAGGTCGTATCATACTCCCATTCTTTCCCATCTGCCAGCACATCTTGATAATACTTACACAGCCCGGTAGCCGCAAGCTTAACGTCTTGTTTGATACTTTCCTGAATATGATTACGAAACTCAAACAAGGCAACAATACTCATACAAATAGCAATCAATGCTACAGGAATAATTCCCAACATAAGCAAAACATGTGTTAACTTAAATTTACCTTTCTTCACAATCTCCACACCCTTTCTTTACATTAACCCTCTAAAAATTTCATTCATCCGCCTGCTACATCTATAGAAGCAGACTGTTACTAAATGATATATAATTCCCCCCCAACAAAATAATAGTCAAACCATTTGTACTTGGTTTTTTGTGAACAAATGAAATTCCTAACATTACATATATCGTCTATTTTATGCACTTTTATTATACTTTTCGGAAAATTAGTCCAACAATTCATAGGGTTTTATATCCAACTGTTCAAATTCTGCCACTTCCTGATAAGCAGCCAAAGCAAAATCCAACAACTTGGCACCCAACAATCCTCCAGTTCCCTCTCCCAAGCAGAGTTCTCCATGAATACAAGCCTCCAACCCCAAAGTCTGTAACGTCAGTTGACCTGCAGGCTCTGCTGAACAGTGAGAAGCAAACATATAATCCTTACATGCCGGTGCCAAACGAACCGCACAAAGGGCAGCAATGGCTGAAATAAATCCGTCTATAAAAACGGGTACGTGATACAGGGCACCCCCTAAAAATGCGCCTGCCATACCACAAATATCAAACCCTCCCAACTTCGTCATTACATCCCATATATCTGTTTTGTCCGGTTGATTTACTGCAACGGCCTGCTCTAATACCGCAATTTTATGCTTCACTCCATCTTGAGAAAGCCCTGCGCCCTTTCCGGTCACTTTTGCAACCGGTACTCCTGTCAATACAGAAAGTATGGCACTGGAGGTAGAAGTATTACCAATCCCCATTTCTCCGGTAACAAATAATTGATAGCCTTCCTCCTTGTATTTTCGCACCATTTCCACGCCAACCATAATGGCCTGTTGGCATTGTTCTCCGGTCATAGCCGGTCCTTGGGCTATATTTTGGGTTCCCCATGCTACCTTTTTATGCTCCAATCCTTTTACCTTTGATAAATCCCGATTGACACCAATATCTATGGGAATGGTTCTGGCTCCTGCCACCGTAGCAAAAGAATTAACAGTAGCAATTCCTTTGGTGAAATTTTCAGTCACAAGAGCTGTCACTTCACTGCCGGTTTGGGTCACTCCTTCCTCTACCACGCCATTATCTGCGCAAAAAATCAGCACTGCTTTCTTCTTCACCTCTGGATTCAATTTCCCTGTTGCCCCCGCTAATTGTATTACCATTTCTTCCAATTTACCGAGGCTTCGCAAAGGTTTGGCAATTTTATCCCACTTATCTCTTGCAGCCACACATATGCTTTGGTCTACCGGTTGTATCTCCTTTATGACTTCTTCCAAACTACACATACGTACCCTCCTTTTATGGTTCTATTTCTTTCATTCGCTCCACGATATCCGGAAATCTCTTCTTGATATATGCACCACTGTTTTTTCCATGGGGCAGCAAACAACGACTGCAATCCTTAATACCTTTTTCTGTATAAGAAAAATTCCCACCACAGTCCCTGCCTAAAACATACAAGGGACAATAACAAAACAGACAATTAAATGCTTCCACATTTGCCCCCTTATGACAAGGAAAATATGGACATGCATCATTTTGAAAAAAAGAATCGCTATTTTGATTTGCTTTCATCTACGCATCCTCCCAACTCCATCAGATGTCCTCTCGGCATCTTTTTATAAATCCATTACAACAACAGTTGCAGCCAGTTTTACACTTTTCGCAACCTGATACATTCACGCATTTTTTATGAAACCATTACAACAACAGTTGTAACAGCCCATACTTCAACATGGCAAACAGCAACAGGGCAAGCCAAGCCGTTCGGTACATCATTTGATTCACTTGCAAAATCATAATGGGCGCTACCCTTTTGTCCGGCTCTCCCATCGTAGCTTTCTCATATAATTTACCAAAATAATAAGTCGGTCCCAAAATCTGAATATGTAGGGCACCGGCGCACACAGCTTCCGTCTGTCCGGCATTGGGACTTGTACTTTTCTTTCTATCTCTCCAATAAATATTCCAAGCATTTTTTCCATCCAAACCTTTGGAAACAAAGGCAACCAATAGCATCAAAAAGGCACTCAATCTTGCTGGAATAAAATTCACCACATCATCCAGCTTGGCTGCAAACCTGCCAAAATACTTATATTTTTCATTTTTATAACCCACCATAGAATCCATGGTATTAATTGCCTTATAACAATATCCGGCTACCGCGCCACCCAGTAGGGTATAAAAAATAGGTGCAACCACGCCATCCGAGGTATTTTCTGCAACGGTCTCCACAGCAGCCTTTGCCACCCCCTCCTGATCCAGTGGTTCCACATCTCTGCCCACAATCATGGATACCGCCCTTTTTGCTTTGGGCAAATCCTCCTCCAGCAAAGCCTCCTGCACCTTCATACTTTCCACCCGTAAAGATTTGGTTGCATACACAAAATAACATAGCAGGCTTTCCACACCAATCCCCAATGCAAAATGTAGACGATAACAAGCCCATAAGAGTAGGGCAGGCAAACCAGTGGACACCCCAATCACCAATAAGGTCAAAAGAACCCCAGCTACATACAAGTCCTTCTCTTTTTTTCCCAAACAGGCTCTTAACATTTTTTCACAAAAAGAAATCCAAAGTCCAATCAATCGAATGGGATGCCAAAAAAAGCCTTGGGGGTCCCCCCACCATAAATCCAAAAAAAATCCTATGATACATGCCAACAAAGAATACAGTGGCTTCATCTTCTATCACATCCCTTTATTTGCATTGGTATACCGCAAAAAACACGATACACCTCATCTGCCGCTTCTGCAATGCGACACAACATACGACCAGTCTCTTCTCTCCATTCTCTGTCCTCTCGCTCCAAAGGAACAATCCCCGAACCAATCTCATCACATATAAGCAACCATGAAGGATTCTCAAGCAAGTAACCGGTATATGCTTTATAATCTTCTTTTTCTTGCAACCACCCCTTCATGTATAAGTGAAATCCTTGGATATAAGCCCC
>JAFORL010000053.1 GCA_017393285.1 Lachnospiraceae bacterium | reverse complement strand
GAATGTGTGCCAGCGAAACGTTTTTGTGATAATGGGACAATTGCATCATAATTTCCCATTACTGAACAAAGAGTTTTGCAAGCAATTCTCTAGCGCGACCGCGGTATAGCGCAGCAATTAACACCATCTCCGCGGTCTGCGCATCCTCGCGGAGCGTTTTTTATGTAATAGAAAATTGCATCGTAAATTCCTATTACATAAAAAAGGACCGCCCACTAATGAATAAAAATCATCAAACAACGGTCCCAATATTATTAATCCAATGTATATGGCATCAAAGCGATATGACGTGCTCTCTTGATAGCAACTGTAAGTGCTCTCTGATGTTTAGCACAGTTTCCAGTAATTCTTCTAGGAAGAATCTTACCTCTTTCTGATACATATCTCTTTAATTTATTTACATCCTTATAATCAATACCTTTGTTTTCTTTATCTGAACAGAATACGCAAACTTTTTTTCTTCTACGTCCGCCTCTTCTCTTCATTGGAGAATCTGTTCTTTCGCTCTTATTGTATGGCATAATCGTTAACCTCCTTTTTTATATATCCTAGCCGAAAGGCAACTCCTCTTCAAGGCCGTCTGGAATATTCATAAAACCATCTGCTGCCTGACTAGGTTCCGGTCTCTGAGTCTGCTCAAATCCACCGTTGTTCTGTGAAGCGTTCTTGCTTTCTGCAAACTCAACTTCTTCCAAAACAACGTCAGTTGTGTAAACTCTCTGGCCATCTTTATTGGTATAGCTGCCAGTCTGGATACGTCCACAACCAACAACTTTTGTTCCTTGGTGTAAATACTTCTCAGCAAATTCAGCTGTTCTACCGAAAGTAACACAGTTGATAAAATCTGCCGACTGATCATCGCCCTGGCGCTTAAATCTTCTATCTACTGCTAGAGAAAATCTTGCAACTGCTGTTGCACTCTCACCTTGCGAATATCTCACCTCTGGATCTCTTGTTAAGCGACCCATTAATATAACTTTGTTCATCCTAGGATGCCTCCTTCTTATGCGTCTTGTCTAATGCATAAAAATCTGATGACATTTTCCATAATACGGATATTCTTTTCCACATTTGCAGGAACAGTCTCATCAGCATCAAATTGGATGAAGTAGTAAAATCCTTCTCTCATCTTCTGAATTTCGTAAGCTAATCTCTTCTTACCCCATTCATCAACGTTTGAAATTGTACCGCCGAACTTAGTAATGTATTCTTTTACTTTTTCAACAGTTGCTACTCTTTCATCGTCTTCGATTTTTGCATTAACAACTACAGCTAATTCATACTTGTTCATAGTTGCTTGCACCTCCTTTTGGTCTCTGGCCCTTCATAACTACTATAAAGAGCAAGGAAAATTATTTTGTAACCAGTACAGTTCATTATTCTATCATATTTTTTTTCAAAATGCAAGAATATTTTTAATTATTTTTGCCACACCATCTGAATCATTGGTGTCTGCAATACATTGCGCAACTGCCTTTGCTTCCGGCACTCCATTGCCCATTGCCACTCCTATACCGGCTTTTTCAAGCATTGTGACATCATTTTTTTCATCTCCAAATGCCACTGCATGTTCTGGTGCAATTTTCATATTTTTCAAGAGCCAGTCCAAAGCATTCCCTTTGGTCGCTGTCAGGTTGCTGACCTCATAATTGTGTATGGCACCTACTACCAGGCTGAGATCAGGAATCTGCTTCAATTTTTCATAGACCAAGTCTCCAAAGCGTTTGCTTCCATCTTCCTCTAATATAAAATTAATGGTAATTTTCTCTATTCCATCTTCTGTTGCAGCTACAAACGCTTCTATATTTTCATGAAAATCTCTGGTATCAGACAACAAATATGCCTTTACTGCTTCCGACATTCCCATCTTTGGCACCAAGGTAAAAGCCTTGGTAGGCATATTGCCTTTTCCATTGATAAAACAATCCGGTACCACCGGCACATCTGCGATTGCATGCAACACAGCCACTGCCTTTTCTTTGGGCAAATAATCTGCATAGATTTCTTTTGCCTCTGGCATTTTATAAATTTTCCCACCATTTGAAGTAATGATATAGGGGATATAAGGTAAATTTCTAATTACCTCCGGAATGCCCTGCAAGGGTCTTCCAGTTACCGGTATACAGGCTATACCTGCGTCTGCCGCCTGCTGAAACACAGCAAGGGTTTCCTTCGTCACTTTTTTTTCTGTTGTCAAAACCGTACCATCCAAATCAAATGCCAACACTTTAATCGGAAATGGATAAGCGCGCAAATACGCCAAGGTTTCCTCTTGCTCTATCCAAAACTTTTTTTCATGCATATGTCTTTCCTTCTATTGTTCTTTTAAAATCACGCCTGAAAATGGTGGCAAAGTCAATACCAAATTACCATCTGTAATCTGATAAGTGGTTGCATCCTGCAAGTATCCATCCACCGTAGTCAAAATCAACCGCATCATAGTGCCGCCGTCACAAACGCCAATCTGCCATACAGGAATCTTAAAGGTGACTTCTCCTTCGTTATTATTGACCGCTGCAACAATACGTTCTCTTTGGTCAAATCTTCCGTAAGCAATAACGTTATAGGAACCATACAAAAATTTGATAGACCCTGTCTTCAGCACCTGAAAACTTTTATGAATACGAATCAGTTCTTTGTGCAAGGCAATCAAAGTCTGATGTTCGTGCCCCCAAGGATAGGTTCGTCGATTATCCGGATCTGTCCAACCACAAACGCCAGCCTCATCACCATAATAAATGGTTGGTGCTCCCGGCCATGTCATCTGTATCAAGACCGCTTCATACATAACACCATAATTCAAATATCGATTGGCAGCTTCCGGTCCCAAGGACGCCGTACGTCCCACATAGTGATTGGTACGGGTCAAAAATCTGGAATGGTCATGATTTGATAATTCATTCATGGCAACCTGCAAAGACTGGGTATTAAATCTGGTCATATGATGACTCATAGAACCAAAAAAGGCATCTGTATTACCTAATAAATCCTGTCTTTGTTCATCACTATGCTTCTCCATACCTGTCAAAAACCAAGTCAAAGGTTCCATAAAGGCATCGTAGTTCATGACAGTGTCCCATTCATCCCCCTGCAACCAGGCAGTCGGTTCTCCATAATGCTCTGCCAAAATAATGGCATTGGGATTTGCCTCTTTTACATTCTTTCTGAAATTCTTCCAAAAATAATGATTGTATTCTGGAGAATGTCCCAAATCCGCAGCCACATCTAGTCTCCAACCATCTACATTGTAAGGTGGAGAAACCCATTTTCTTGCAATTCTCATAATATATTCAAATAATTTTGGCGAATCTTCATAATTCAACTTTGGCAAGGTATCATGTCCCCACCAACCATCATAAGAATAATTGTAAGGCCAAATATTCTGTTCATGGAACTTAAAAAAGGTGTGATATGGACTATCTGGTGTAATATAAGCTCCCTTTTCGTAACCCTCCTGCTCCTCGTAAATACGCTCACGATCCAGCCATTTATTGAAGGAACCACAATGGTTGAATACACCATCCAAAATTACCTTCATACCACGTCTATGAATTTCCTCCACCAATTCAGCAAAAAATGCATTACTGGCTTCCAAATTCTCTTTATCCGTCACACGAGAAATAAACTTCGTTGCCTGTCTATTTTCCGTCACGCCAGGCTGCAATACCTCTCCTTCATCCTTAACAATCTTTCCAAAATGAGGATCAATATAATCATAATCCTGAATATCATATTTATGATTCGACGGGGAAACAAAAATTGGATTAAAGTAAATAACTTCAACACCCAAGTCCTGTAAATAATCCAGTTTATCCTTTACGCCCTGTAAATCTCCACCATAAAATTCACGTACGCCCATGGTAGCAGGGTACTTATTCCAATCGTCTACTTTTACCGTACCTTCTCCAATATAGAAATATTCATTGGTTTCTACGGTATTATTTTCATCACCTTTACAAAAACGATCCACATAAATCTGATAAATTACGGCACCCTTTGCCCAGTCTGGTGTCTTAAATCCCGGCTTAATAAAGAAATTATAATACGCATTGACTTCTCTAAAGACACCTTTGGCATTATAATAGCAAACGGTTCTTCCAGCATGTACTTCAAAATAATACTCCAGACGCTGTTCTGTCAAATTCACAGATGCCTCATAATAATCAAATAAACGGTCATCAAATACCTTCTCCATCTCAATCTTTTCCTGATTGGTCACAAGATAAACCAAATCTACATTATCACGTGCTGTACGGATTCTCAGCTTGACTGTATCATATGGCATCGGCTCTGCAGGTACACGATACTCTGCCGTACCATCACTAAATAAAGCATCTTGATTTAACGACTGATGCATATTATTAATATAAAATCGAACTTTTTCTGCCTGGCTCAATTGCTCAAAGTTAATTTGAAAATTCAAACCCATATTTGTCCTCCCCTTACATCATATATTTTATATACCCTTTAGAACAATGTGGGCACCCCCCACATCAATACCTCATTTTAAAAAAATCTTAACAGGTAATTCATCCTCGGACAAAACCTGTTCACTCGTACTGTAATAGTTTCGACATCAGGCGCAACTGTTACCTCATATTTCTATTTTATAATACTTCGCACAAAGATACAAGTTCCATTTTCGCTTCCATTCTGATTCAAGTTGCCTCCCTGCCCTTCGCTTAAAGGAAGAAGTCTTCTTCTACCGAGATAAAAGATAACAGTGCAGCGAGAGAACTGAACGGTTACGATAAAAGAAAAGAGCGAGTACAATTTCTTGCACTCGCTCTGGAGAAGGTATTTTTGTTACTAATGGGGTTGTAGCAAAAACTATATAATGTATTGGGGTTTACGCTTTTAAGTATAGCATATATGCACAGTAAAGTGTGCACAAACATCTATCAATTTTTTCTTGTTTTTTTGGTTTTGTTGAACAATTCCTTTGTAAACTTCACAAAACATAAATATATAAAATTCCCAATAAACACCATTTTCACACAAAAACTTTTTTGTTCCCTGCGTGAAATCCATGTTACAATTCAGCTTACCAGCCAAACTGTTACAAGTTCATTTCTCTCATTTATGGATGATAATCCACTTGCATGAGATGTTTCCCTTCTCATTTTTAAGTCAACTAAAGGCTGACCTGCTAACATTTTTTATTTATTCTGCTTCTCGTTTATAATTGCCTGCTCTACTGTTTTGGTTGTCTGCTCTGCAACAGCATTCGCATACTGATCTGAAATTCCCTTTTTCTCTAAGTTTATTTTGTCCATTACCATTTCTCTTACAGCAAGGGCAATACAGGTAACATTGTGCTGTACATTCTTTACCGTAAAATAATCTGTCTGTGTCTGTTCTCTCTCTTTCACTGGTTGGTGTGAAAAAATCGTACCCAAATCTAAGCTTAATACCAACAAAATCAAAAACGATCCAATTAAGATTTTAATCTTTCTCATAAAACTCCCCCAATCAACTTCTATTGCGCATATAATCGAAATATCTGTAACCGGGTGAATCACTAAAAAATCCTGGTAACTACGAAACAGTTCTATCAGCTTCCTACCCTTACATACATTTCTCATTATATCTTCTGTCCTAAACACTGCGTACCAAAACAATGCTACTTTTGCACTTTTTCTTCTGCAAATTTTTATCCTCTTTTGTAGCTTTGTTTCCTTCATCTCTCATTTTGCTGTGTTCATGCTGAAAGTGATAGTAACACCTATCAAAAAGATAGGTGATTGTGCATGGTTTGTATGTTATGAGCACTGTGAACAATAGAAAAAGCTCACCGTGCCAATACAAATGAATGCACAATGAGCTTTTGTAACTTTTCTCGTACCTATCAATTGCAACTGGCTGTCATGTTTCAAATAAACGTAGACCCTATAGTTTTGCGTCACAGACTTTCATCTGCTTTGCCTTTCAACACGAAATAATCTTCGTTGTTTTAATTAATATACTATTCTCTTCTGTTGTATTAACGTTACAACTCATGTAGAAGTTTCCTTATCTACAACTATATTGTAACATTTATCTTGTGATTTGTCACTAGATAAATAGTCCTAATTTCCAATATTTGTAACTAGGACTATTTATTCATATGGTTATACACTTTCCTTTTTTCCTTTTCATCAAGGAAAAAATATAGAAAAATCAAGTGGTTGTTACCCTTTTTCAGCTATAAAGAAATACCATTTCTAGCATTCTTCTTTGTTTTCAAACAATGCCTCAAATTCTTCTCTGGTAATACGTTCCTTTTCCATTAACAATTTGGCACTGGCATGAAGGACATCCATATTCGCTTGCACAATTTCTCTAGCTTTGGCATAACATTCATCCATGATTCGTTTGACTTCCTGATCAATTACCAATGCAGTCTCTTCGCTAAAACTCTTGGCATGTCCCAAATCTCTACCTAAGAAGACCTCTTCATCATCATTTTCATAATTAATCAAGCCGACACGCTCTGAAAAACCATACTTGGTAACCATAGCTCTTGCCTTTGCAGTCGCTTGTTTGATATCCTGAGAAGCACCTGTGGTAATATCATCTAAAATCAATTCCTCTGCAATACGTCCACCTAAGGTTACAATAATATCCTGCAGCATCTTTCCTTTGGTTAGGAACATCTCGTCTTTTTCCGGCAACGGCATGGTGTAACCTGCTGCAGAACCTCCAGTTGGTATAATAGAAACCATGTAAACCGGTCCAACATCAGGCAATACATGGAATAAAATCGCATGTCCTGCTTCATGATAAGCCGTAATACGCTTTTCTTTTTCAGAAATAACACGACTCTTTTTCTCTGTACCAATTCCAACCTTGATAAAGGATTGGTTAATATCCTCCTGGACGATAAAGTTTCTATTTTCTCTTGCTGCACGAATGGCAGATTCATTTAATAAATTCTCCAAATCTGCACCCGTATAACCAGCTGTAGTCTGTGCCACATGTTCTAAGTTTACGTCATCACCTAATGGTTTTCCCTTTGCATGTACTTTTAAAATCTCATTTCTACCCTTGATATCCGGTCTTCCTACTGTGACTTTTCTGTCAAATCGACCCGGACGCAAAATAGCCGGATCCAAAATATCTACACGGTTTGTAGCTGCCATAACAATAATACCTGCATTTTCAGCAAAACCGTCCATCTCTACTAACATCTGGTTCAAGGTCTGTTCTCTTTCATCATGACCACCGCCTAAACCAGAACCACGTCTTCTGGCAACCGCATCAATTTCATCGATAAACACGATACATGGTGCATTCTTTTTGGCATCTTCAAATAAATCACGCACACGGGAAGCACCCACACCGACAAACATCTCAACGAAATCAGAACCGGAAATACTGAAAAACGGTACTCCCGCTTCTCCAGCTACCGCTTTTGCCAATAAGGTTTTACCGGTTCCCGGAGGACCTACTAAAATCACACCCTTAGGAATTCTCGCTCCTAATTTATTGTATTTACCAGGTGCTTTTAAGAAATCAACGATTTCTTCCAATTCTTCTTTTTCTTCCTCTAAGCCTGCTACATTTTCAAATCTTACATTAGTTTCATCATTCATCTTGGCACGACTTTTACCAAAATTCATCATCTTGGAACCGCTACCTCCTCCAGCGCCTCCAATCTGTGCAGATAAAAACATCATAACCAACACAAATAATATAATTGCAAATATATATGGTATCAGCGTTATAATGATGCTTTGTCCTTCTACATCTGTCACACTATATATGTCAGGTGCCACTTTATCCAAAGCCTTCACTACTGTATTCACATCTGAAACAGCATACATCTTTGTCTTATCATTCTTTAATTTCACAATAACTCTACCCGTTGGGACTTCATTATTTTGCCGAATTACTACTTTACTAACCTGATCATTCTGCACGTCTTGCAACAATGCCTCTGTTCCATAATTTTCTGTGCGATTCTTCATAAAACGATCTGATAAAAAGATGGCTCCTAATATCAAAACGAATACAACCACATAGAACAAATTGATATTCATTTGTTTTTTCAATTTCTTACCTCCTTCATTTTCAGCTGTTACACTTTATCTTCTTTTTTCTCGCAAATCATTTCTAATATACGCTTTGTATGGGTGTCTATCAGAAAATCCTGACCACTCCGCACACCTAAAATCCACAAAACCGTATTTTCCACTGCCAATACCGACAAGGTACGACGTTCTTTGGCAGCAATCTTTAAATCTTTTCCTATCTGTAAAGCATCTTTGTGGTGCCCCATAGAATCAATTTGCATACAATCCTTCTTCTGAATATTTCGTAAAGTAACAGTACCTTTTATTTTATCATAATCAAACCATTTCGTACAGTTATTTTTCGGAATTTTCTTTATCCCATTTTCTGTAAATCCCCCGACTTCTTCTACCAAAAAAATGCGCCATTGTATTTTCCACTTTTTATTTTCCAAAATACCAAAAGGTGCTTTTTCTACCATTTCTATGGTTTCGTCCGGTTCCGGCAACGTTTTTCTCTCTCCCCGTTGAAAAATGATTGTCTCATATTCCCGCTCTACCTGCAGGCCTTCTGCCAAGTCTATGCTTCGTCCGGATTGCTTATCAAAAAGGGAAATCGTATCCAAAATATGCTGCCGTTCTATATTTTTATGCATAGGACTTAATTCCTCTAATATGCGTTTTACAATCCATTTCTGCATGAGAGCCGGTTGATTTTTTATTGCTTTCAAAGATAATTCTATTCGACTTGCATCTATTTTATGCACAGTATGCGCCCACAAACTTTCTCCCGCTTGCGCAATAAAATCGTAGGCTTCCTGCATTTCCAAGGCTAACTGCGCAATATGCACCGATGTTTGTGGATTTACTTCTGCTTGCAACATAGGGATGACCACCTGTCGCAATCGATTTCGAGTGTAAACCAAATCTTGATTGGTGGAATCCTCACAATAGGCCTGCTGGATTGCACTTAAATATTCCAATATATCTGTCTTGGTCACCTGCAAAAAAGGGCGGATAATCCTTCCACGTTTGGCGGTCATGCCACCCATGCCCTGTAAACCGGTTCCTCTACACAAATGATGCAAGACAGTTTCCACCTGGTCATTTTGATGATGTGCCACCGCAATTTTTCCCTGCTTGTCCCTTTTTGCTACCTGTTCCATTCTTGCATACCGTACATTTCTGCCAGCTTCCTCCGTAGAAATATTTTCCTGTCTGGCAAGCTTGGGTACATCTTCCCTATACACCTCCAAGGGTATGGAAAGCCTGTCACACAGCTGCTCCACAAATTTTTGATCAGCATCTGCTTCTTCACCACGTATGCCATGATGGACATGTACAGCCCGCAAAGAAAAATCTATTTTTTGTTGCAGTTTTTCTAAAACCCGCAGTAAGCAAACAGAATCCGCACCTCCGGACAATCCCACTACGATCGTATCTCCCGCTTCAATCAGTTCCTGCTCCTTACACCATGAAAATACGCTTTCTTCAAAAGTCATTTTTTCTCCAATCTTTCTCTATTTTTATACTGTTGAAGGCCTCATCAATAACGCGCCAACAGGACCAAAGTCATGATTTATCCATAGCATTTTGCTATTATAGGATTATTTTTGACCAGACAAAATGAATTTCTCATTATCTAAAGTCAATGCGCTTTCTGCTTCTCAGACTAGTTAACCTATTTCTCTGTCTTAGGTATATAATCCTGATACAAAGCCACATGATCATATATACATCTCCAGCTACTAGTAGAACCGGCTGTCACACAAATATATTGATGTCCGTTCTTGCCCTGTGTCATACTTGCAGCACAATTTCCCGACTGATTTACAAAACCGGTCTTGGCATATAATACTTCTCCATGGGTATCCTTATCTTCTATTCTTCTCAAAAACCAATTGGAAATCAAAATACCTTTTTTATGTTTCTTATTTTTTGTCGTCGTGTAGGTTCTGGCATTCAAAACCTTTTGGCACAATTCATTTTCACTGGCCGCTTTTAAGATGACTGCCATATCATAAGGAGTACTGTAATGATTATCATCATACAATCCTACACAGTTGGTAAAATGTGTTGTTTCTGATAATCCCAATTCTTTTACTTTATCATTCATCATTTTTACAAATTCTTCATGAGAACCTGCCACATAATTTGCCAAAGACACTGCCGCATCTGCACCTGAAGGCAAAATGGTTCCATAAAACAAGTCTTTTACAGGTACTTTTTCATTTTTAGCAAACCCTACTGCACTACAATCATTTTTATAACAGTAATCTGTCACCTCTGTGGTAATGGTTACTTTTTCTTCCAACTGCGCGTCAGTCACATGTTCTGCCGCCACCAAAACTGTTAAAATTTTTGTCATGGAAGCCGGATAGATTTGTTTCTTTCCACCTTTTTCAGCCAAAATGGTTCCTTCATCCACATCAATCACAATGCCACGTTTACTGACTACATCTTTACCGTACTTTTCCGTACTTGCTGTACGCTTTGCTACAAAAGACCAAGGTTCTTCTGTTGGCTCCGGTGTATCCGTTGTTTTTGCGCTTTGGGTTACAGCTGGTTGTTGCTTGGCAACTTGTTTTTTCCCTGGTTTACCAGGTAAACAAAAAATAAGTGTCACCAACACAATACAAGCTATTGCTATACAAGCAGCCAATATGATTTGTTTTTTTCTTCTCTCTCTTTGTCTTGCTCTACTTCGCATTTTAAAACTTTGTCTATTTTCTTCTCCCATTTCTTCCTCCTTCATAAAGTAACTGTTCCTTCCACCAAAAACTGTGTTGTTTACAAAATTAGTTCTGTTGACACTTTTATACAATTGCTACGACCATTTTTGATCACTCCTCCCTTCGTTTAGCGGAAGGAATTTTCTCAGACTGCCACAAACAGAAAATGCACCTAGGTAAGAACGGATATCCAAATCTAGCTTCTTATCTCGGTGCATCAACTATGAAAGTGTTTTCCGTAGTCCACAGAATGCATGCTTGCATGCAATTTCGTGAACACACATGAAAACCTTACATACCAAGCAGGCATGCCTATTATTTTACAACACGTACCTTCAATACGCCATCAATTGCATTTAATTTTTCAACAATAGATTCTGGTGCGGCAGCTGAATCTATGATAGAGTAAGCAAATTCTCCTCTTGACTTATTCACAAAGTTCTCAATATTGATACCATCTGCTGAGTATGCGGAAGTAAACTGTGTTAACATATTTGGAATATTCTTATGGCAAATAGCTACACGTGAAGCAGTTTCGCATACACCGGCATCACAAGCAGGATAGTTTACAGAGTTCTTGATGTTACCATTTTCGAAGAAATCACGTAACTCGTTCACTGCCATAATTGCACAGTTGTCTTCTGATTCAGCAGTAGATGCACCCAAATGTGGAAATGCAACTACATTCTTTGCATTTGCAGTCTTTACAGTTGGAATATCTGTTACATATTTTGCAATCTTACCACTTTCCAAAGCTGCAACCATATCATCATCATTTACCAATACATCTCTGGCAAAGTTCAATACAATGGCTCCATCTTTCATCATGTCAATAACTTCTTTGTTAATCATACCCTTTGTGCTATCCAATGCAGGCACATGAATGGTAAGATAATCTGCTTCTTTGTATACTTCTTCGTTTGTCTTTACAACTTTTACATTTCTAGATAATTGTAAAGCATGTTGTACAGATAAAAATGGATCACAACCGATTACTTCCATTCCTAAGTGTGTTGCAGCATTGGCAACCAAAACACCGATTGCACCAAGTCCAATTACACCAAGTTTCTTTCCTTGGATTTCTTTACCAGCAAAGGCTTTCTTTGCTTTTTCCATATCTTTACCAATATTGTCATTGGCTTTATTCTCATCTACCCAGTTCATTCCACCCTTGATATCGCGGGAAGCTAACATCAAGCCTGCAATTACCAATTCTTTTACACCGTTGGCATTTGCACCAGGTGTGTTAAATACTACAATACCTTTTTCTGCACATTTGTCCAAAGGAATGTTGTTGACACCTGCACCAGCTCTGGCAACTGCTGCCAATCCTTCTGGTAAATCTAAATCATGCATTGCTGCACTTCTAACCAATACTGCATTTGCCTCTGCCAAAGCGTCTGTCTTTTCATATGCATCTGTTAATAAATCCAAACCACAAGCTGCGATTGGGTTTAAGCAATTTACTTTAATCATCTTTATTCATCCTTTCTAGGTTACCTTGTCAAATATCGTATCTAATCATCATTAACCTGTTACATACGAATTTTCCCCCTCTTATAACAAGAGGGGGGAAGTTCGTATGTAACAGTTCCACCCATAGTGGAACTGTCACTTTATACTAATGCTTGTCTTATGCATTCTTTTCTTCAAATTCTTTCATGAATGCAACAAGTTTTTCTACACCTTCCTTTGGCATAGCGTTGTAGATACTTGCTCTCATACCACCAACAGTTCTATGTCCTTTAAGGTTTTCTAAGCCGGCAGCCTTAGCTTCTGCAACAAATTTTGCATCTAACTCTGCATTACCGGTTACAAATGGAACGTTCATAAGTGAACGATCTTCTTTACGAACAGTTCCCTTGAATAACTTGCTTTGATCTAAGAAATCATATAAAATCTTTGCTTTTTCTTCATTTCTTTGCTTCATAACCTCTAAGCCGCCCATTTTCTTAAGCCACTTAAATACCAATCCACAAATGTAAATTCCATAGCAAGGAGGTGTGTTGTATAATGAATCATTATCTGCCTGTGTCTTGAATTTCAACATGGTTGGTGTACCTTCTAATACATCGTCTGTAATAAGGTCTTCACGAATAATGGAAATAACAACACCTGCAGGTCCAATATTCTTTTGTACACCACCATAGATAATTCCATATTTAGATACATCTACTGGCTCTGATAAGAAGCAAGAAGATACATCAGAAACTAAAATCTTACCCTTTGTATTTGGTAAAGTCTTAAACTTTGTACCATAAATTGTATTATTCTCGCAAATATAAACATAATCTGCATCTTCACTGATTGGAAGATCACTACAATCTGGGATATAAGAGTATGTTTCATCTTCCGATGAAGCAACCACATTAACCTTTCCGTATTTTTTTGCTTCCTGGCATGCTTTCTTTGCCCATTGACCAGTAATGATGTAGTCTGCAACTTTATTTTTCATCAAGTTCATTGGTATTGCTGCGAATTGTTGAGAAGCACCACCCTGTAAGAACAATACCTTGTAGTTATCAGGAATGTTCATCAATTCTCTTAAATCTTTCTCTGCAGTCTTGATGATATCATCATATGCTTTGGATCTGTGGCTCATCTCCATAACCGACATACCAGTTCCCTGATAATCTAACATCTCATCTGCTGCTTGTTGTAGTACTTCTTCTGGCAATACTGCCGGACCTGCTGAAAAGTTATAAACTCTTCCCATTGTGTCTTCCTCCTTTATTCTTATTGTCGTTGTTGAAAATTGGCATGGTAACAACAATCTTTTATTATGACTGTTCGCTATCTGCGACAATCATTTCCGTCTGATAAATAAAACGTCCACTCCATTATAAAACTTTGTGTTTTTTTCGTCAATGTCTATTTTGTTTAAATGGTAATTATTTGTAACTTTATACATTTTTATTTGCAATTTCCACTCGCTTTTTTGGTTATTTTACTATGAAAGTGTTTTCCGTAGGCAAACAGAATGCATGCTTGCATGCAATTCTGTTTACCTACGTGAAAACCTGACCTGTATGAGCAAGTAGCCCTTTTTTTACGAATACAGGTCTGGAATAATATTTTTCCATCTGGGCATGCTAATAACAAATGGAGCTGTCACACTCAGCAAAACGTTACAGTTCCAAAAAACAAGAAAGCGAGGAATCAAGATGAAAACAGACACCATTGCCCTATTAAAAGAATGTGACGCCGGTGCAAAAATGGCAATATCTTCTATTGATCAGGTTATAAACAAAATCCAAAGCACCAGCTTGTTTCAACTACTAAAAGAAAGCAAAAGCCATCATGAAAAACTTTGTGATGAAATCCACCATACCTTAAACAGCTATCAGGAAGCAGAAAAAGACCCCAACCCAATTGCAAAGGTTTTTGCAAATATCAAAACCAGCCTGATGACAACTTTAGAACAGGATGACGCAACCATAGCAAAATTAATGACAGACGGCTGTAATATGGGGGTAAAATCCCTCAGCGAATACCTGAATAAATATACGAATGCAGATGCCAAATCCAAGGATTACTGCAACCGATTGATTGCCATAGAGGACCAACTTGCCAAAGATTTAAGACCGCATTTACTTTAAACCCTGCAATGCATGCACACAACCAAAAAAACAACGGTTTTGCACTGCACGAACCATGCAGCTGGTGCGTGGTTCTAAATAGACTTTATATCACTCTTTCAAACGAGAACCACATGACAATCTATTGACACCATCATAAACAAAAGTGGGTTTACCATAAAAGTAATAGGGCTGTCGCATTTAGAAAAACCTCACAAAATATAGTGCAACATTTTCAATTGCTATACTATATTTTGTGTCCAGCTTTCTTTCTGCAACAGCCCCAATCTGTTAACATTTTTTATGATAATTTTGTATTTTCATCTACAATTTCGCTAATTGCCGCACCTGGTGCAACCATTGGCCAAACTTTTTCATTTGCATCAATGACACATTCTATGAATACCGGTTCTTTTGCTGCCAAGGCTTCCTTAAATACCGTTTCAACTTCTTCTTTCTTCGTGATTCGGTAAGCCTTGCAACCCATGGCTTCTGCCACTTTTACAAAATCCACTTGATCTTCCAAAATGGTTTGTGAATAACGCTGTCCGTAAAATAAAGACTGCCATTGACGAACCATACCCAATACATGATTATTCAATACCACTTGAATAATCGGAATCTGATATCTGGTTGCGGTGGCAATTTCATTCATATTCATACGGAAACAGCCATCTCCTGCTATATTGATTACCTGTTTATCCGGCACACCCACCTGTGCTCCAATGGCTGCTCCAAGTCCATATCCCATGGTTCCCAAGCCGCCGGAAGTCAACAAGGTTCTAGGCTGTTTATAGTGGAAGAACTGTGCTGCCCACATTTGATGTTGTCCTACATCTGTGGAAATAATACAATTACCTTCTGTCAAACGATTGATTTCTTCCATAACGAATGGTCCGGTCAAACCTTCCTTCGGATAAGTCAAAGGAAGCGTCTCCTTTCTCTCCTGTACACGAGCAATCCATTCTGTATGTTTTTGTGGCTCCAAGCGATTGAGTAAAATTTCTAATACCGCTTTACAATCCCCAATGACACTGGCGTTGACCTTAATATTCTTGTTTACTTCCGCTGCATCTACATCAATGTGCAAAATCTTCGCCTTACTTGCAAACTTCTTGGTATTTCCTGTTACGCGGTCTGAAAAACGGGCACCAATGACAATCAAAAGATCACAGTCCGTAACACTTAAATTGGCTGCCTTTGTACCATGCATTCCCAACATACCTGTATAATAAGGATCCTCACCGTTGAAGGCACCTTTTCCCATCAAGGTATCACAAACAGGCGCATCAATGCGGTCAACAAAGGCTTTCAATTCCTTGTGTGCACCTGCGATTACAGCACCGCCACCCACAAATACCATTGGCTTTTTCGCAGCTTTAATCATAGAAACAGCCTTATCAATATCCGAATCTTTGATGGTATCGGTAATAACTGCATGCTCCTTGATTACCATCTGTCTAAACTCTGTCTTAGCGGCAGTTACATCTTTTGTCACATCAACCAAAACAGGTCCCGGTCTGCCGGTTCTAGCAATGGAAAATGCACGACGAATGGTATCTGCCAACTTCTTTACATCTTTGACAATAAAGCTATGCTTGGTAATTGGCATGGTAATACCTGCAATATCCACCTCTTGAAAACTATCTTTTCCCAATAAAGAATTTGCAACATTACAAGTAATTGCCACCATAGGAACAGAATCCATCATGGCAGTAGCAATTCCAGTTACCAAATTGGTTGCCCCCGGTCCACTGGTTGCCATGCACACACCCACTTTTCCTGTTGCTCTTGCATATCCATCAGCCGCATGGGAAGCCCCCTGCTCATGAGAAGTTAAAATATGACGGATCTCATCCTGATGACGATATAATTCATCATATACATTTAAAATTGCCCCACCAGGATAACCAAAAACTGTATCTACGCCTTGTTCTTTCAAACATTCCACAATAATTTGAGAACCATTTAACTGCATATCATTTCTCTCCTGTCTATCTATCATTCTAAGATGGTATTCCAAAATGCCCTGTTGTACACAAACCGCTTACCATCTATCCTAGTATAAAAGGTAACAGTCCAGCCCAAAGACTGTCCTGTTACACTGTATAAACGATTCTATTTTTCAAGAATGGCACCCTTGTTTCCTGAAGTAACCATCTTAGCATAACGAGCAAGATAACCAGTCACTTCTTTTTCTTTTGGTTGCCATTTTTCTTTTCTCTTTGCCAATTCTTCGTCTGAAACCTTAACATTCAAAGTCAAACCTGGAATATCAATAGAAATGATATCGCCTTCTTCTACCAAGGCAATTGGTCCACCCACTGCTGCTTCCGGAGAAACATGTCCAATAGAAGCACCACGAGAAGCACCTGAGAAACGACCATCTGTAATCAAAGCAACAGAAGAACCTAAGCCCATTCCTGCAATGGCAGATGTTGGGTTCAACATTTCACGCATACCAGGACCACCCTTTGGTCCTTCATAACGAATCACTACTACATCTCCGGCAACAATTTTTCCGCCACGAATCGCTGCAATAGCATCTTCTTCACAGTCAAAGACACGAGCTGGTCCTTCATGTACCATCATTTCATCTACAACTGCAGAACGTTTTACTACACTACCGTCTGGAGCAAGGTTACCCTTTAATACAGCCAATCCACCGGTCTTACTGTATGGATTATCTACCGGACGAATTACTTCAGGATTACGATTTACACAACCCTTGATATTTTCTCCAACTGTCTTACCGGTAACTGTAATACAATCCTTATGCAACAAATCCAATTTATCCAATTCATTAATAACGGCATACACACCGCCGGCTTCATTTAAATCTTCCATGTAGGTTGCACCTGCAGGAGCCAAATGACAAAGATTTGGTGTCTTTTCACTGATTTCGTTAGCAAAAGAAATATCAAAATCAAATCCTACTTCATGTGCAATTGCAGGTAAATGCAACATACTGTTTGTAGAACATCCCAATGCCATATCTACTGTCAAAGCATTTAAAATAGCATCTTTTGTCATAATATCTCTTGGACGAATGTTCTTTTCAAACATCTCCATAACTTTCATTCCTGCATGTTTTGCAAGTTTTAATCTCTCAGAATATACTGCTGGAATCGTACCATTTCCAGGTAAGCCCATTCCCAATACTTCTGTCAGACAGTTCATACTGTTGGCAGTATACATGCCAGAACAAGAACCACAAGTTGGACATGCCTTATTGACATACTCTTGCACCCCTTCTTCTGAAAGTTTTCCGGCAGCATGTGCTCCAACAGCTTCAAACATACTAGATAAACTTGTTTTGTGTCCCTGCACACGACCTGCAAGCATAGGACCACCACTGACAAATACAGTTGGTACATTCACTCTTGCTGCTGCCATCAATAAACCTGGTACATTTTTATCACAGTTTGGTACCATAACCAATGCGTCAAATGCATGCGCCATTGCCATACATTCTGTAGAATCTGCAATCAAATCTCTTGTTACAAGAGAATATTTCATACCTGTATGTCCCATAGCAATACCATCACACACTGCAATTGCAGGGAATACAACTGGTGTTCCACCTGCCATGGCTACACCCATTTTTACAGCCTCTACAATCTTATCGATATTCATATGTCCCGGTACAATCTCATTATAAGAACTTACAATACCTACCAAAGGTTTTTGTAATTCTTCCTCTGTCAATCCCAATGCATTAAAAAGAGATCTTTGTGGTGCGGTTGCCATACCTTTCTTTACTGCGTCACTCTTCATAATTCCTTCTTCCTTTCTATCACTAAATACGTTGACAAATCAAATCTCCCATTTCCACTGTTCCCACTTGTGTCTTGCCTTCTGACATAATATCAACGGTACGGTAGCCATCTTCCAATACCTTCTTTACAGCAACTTCAATTGCGTCTGCTGCCTCATCCAAGTCAAAAGAAAAACGTAACATCATAGCGGCTGATAAAATAGTGGCAATTGGATTTGCCTTATTCATGCCTGCAATGTCTGGTGCAGAACCATGACTTGGCTCATACAAACCAAATTTTGTATCATTCAAACTTGCAGAAGATAACATACCAATAGAACCAGTTACCATACTCGCTTCATCTGATAAAATATCTCCAAACATATTCTCTGTCAAAATAACATCAAATTGTTTTGGATCGCGAACCAACTGCATCGCACAGTTATCTACTAACATATGCTCATAAGTTACTTCCGGATAGTCTTTTGCAACTTCTTCTACTACCTGTCTCCAAAGTCTGGAAGAATCCAACACATTTGCCTTGTCCACGCTAGTTACTTTTTTATTTCTCTTCATAGCAATATCAAAACCACGTTTTGCAATTCTACGAATTTCATTTTCATCGTAAGTCAAGGAATCATATGCCTTCTTCACGCCATTTTCCACAACGGTCTTTCGATCTCCGAAATACAATCCACCTGTCAACTCACGCATAATCATCATGTCAAAACCGCCTTCTGTGATTTCTTCCTTCAATGGACATGCCTGCTTCAATTCTTCGTACAAATAGGCAGGACGAAGATTTGCAAAAAGATTCAATGACTTTCTCAATTTTAACAATCCAGCCTCCGGACGCTTGGATGGTTCTAACTTGTACCAAGGAGACGTACTGGTATTTCCACCAATTGCGCCTAATAGCACAGCATCGCTTTTTTTACAAACTGCAATTGCCTCATCGGTCAAAGGTTCTCCACACGCATCAATGGAGCAACCACCCATCAAAACCTCCTGGTAAGATAGGGTAAAGCCAAACTTTTCGCCAGCTTTGTCCAAAACCTTCTGTGCCTCTGTTACAATTTCTGGTCCTATTCCATCACCTTTGATTACTGCTACATTAAAATTCATAACCATATCTCCTTTTTCTTATAGAAAAACCCTAAGCACTATGCCTAGGGCAAATATTTTTCCTAACTGTCATCTTTCTTTTCGTCTCAATCTACTTCAGTATACTCTTATTGTCTATCAATTGTCAAGTGGGTGTTTCCCGCAGTTT
>JAFORL010000052.1 GCA_017393285.1 Lachnospiraceae bacterium | reverse complement strand
TAATCAAGAACTGACAACAAATGGTATCCGGCGATTTACAGTTAAAGCAGGCACCTGTTTTTGCACATGGAGTAGACAATCCAAAACGCTGTGCATTAATTGGTGCTGCAACATTTCTTGCTCGTTTCATGGCGGCATCTACATCGGAGCATACTTTATTCATTCCCACAATAAACAACACTTTCTTTGGTCCTTGGGCAATGGCTGATACACGATTGGAGTTTCCATCAATATTTACAAGCACTCCGTCGTCTGTCATGGCATTTGTTCCTGATAAAAAGAAATCTGCGTCATAGGCTTTTAACATTGCCTCACGTCCATCTTCATAAGCATCTCGGCCAATAAAGTCGTAATCGCCCTCTTTTAATGCCTGTACCAATCCAATTTCTCTCGCACTAGTGGCTCCACCCATGGAAATCATACTCTTTTCCGGTATCAAATCCAATGCGATTTTTAAAGCTTCTTCTTTGCTTGCTGCGTAATATCCGGTCATATTTCTTGACTCTAAACCTTTGATTACCTTTTGTGCCAATAATTCATTTCGTTTCATTATTATTTCGTTCATGGTGAACTCCTTTCCATTTTCTTACTACATCAATTTATCTCTGGGATTTGTCAAATGCCTTTCTCTGTTTTCAATTATCTTCATATTACCTCCTATTCTCATTTCCGAAACTTCTTGTAATCCTTTGCCCACTTTGAAATCTGTTTCTTCTTTGCATAATTTTTCACATTTTCATTTCCAAGGTTTTGGTATAATTCCAAACGTTCCATTGATAACTCTCCTCTTTCAATGGCAGCCTTTACCGCACATCCCGGTTCCGTTTCATGTCTACAATCACTAAATCTGCATTGGCTTGCCAGTTCCACGATATCAGAAAAAGTATCCTCAATGCCGGAATCCACATTTGCCATTCCTACTTCACGCATACCGGGAGTATCTATGATACACACGCCATTTTCTAATGTAATCATCTGTCTGTGGGTGGTGGTATGTCTTCCTTTTCCGTCATCTTCTCTGATTCCTGCGGTTTTCATGGTTTCCTCACCGGTAATGGCATTGATGAGTGTTGATTTTCCAACCCCTGAGGAGCCCAAAAGACAAATGGTCTTTCCCGGTTTAAAATACTCCTTAAGTTCCTCCAGTCCTATTCCATACAAAGCCGACACATCATGGACTTTCACTTTATCCGATAAAGACTCCACTTCCCTTACATATCTTCCCACATTGCTACAAAGGTCCGATTTGGTAAGAACAACTACCGGCATAGCACCGCCCTGCAGAGCAATGCTTACATATCTTGCAATTCGGTTAAAACTGTAATCTTCATTCAGGGATGTTACGATAAAGCAGTCATCCACATTGGAAACCATGTACTGCATCACCCCTGTTTTTGCCTGATCCGGTCGTTGCAGGAAACTGGTTCGCTCGCAAACGGAGAGAATTACCGAATCTCCATCCCGGTTATACCAAAATGTCACATAATCGCCCACCACAGGAAGTTTCTCCACATCTTCTTCATAGAAAGTTCCCTTAAGTTTCGCTGGAATTTCCTGCTCCCAAAATCGTATGATAAAGGTATTTTTTCTGACTTCCGATATTCTTCCCAATTTTTCTTTGTGAAGCCACTGACAAGATAGGGTTAGGGGTTTGTAATAAGGAAATTCCTTTGTAAATTCAATTATTTCCTTTTCATCCTCACATGCTTCAAAAACCGGCGACTCATAGAAATATCCATGAATTTCATCAAATCCATCATTTAACGGATACGCCATAAAAGCATCAAAATTTCCACCTTCCGGATGAATGATTCCAAAATGGTCACAGGTGGTAAAGCCATGCTTTGGATAATACGCCGGTTCGCCACAAATCACAATTCCCTTGTAACCTGCTTCTTTTGCTAACCCTAAGGTTTCCTCCAAAAGTTTTGCGCCAATTCCCATACTGAAACACGTAGGTTCCACTGCCAACGGACCAAAGGTAAGCACCTCATACTCCTTATCTCCATCTACTACCTTCGCCTTTGAATAAAAAATGGCACCTACAATCTTTCCGTTCCATTCCGCCACCCGGCTCAATTCCGGCAAATATTCCTTAACATTCCGCATCTTGTGTACCAGTAAATGTTCATTGCATCCTGGTCCATGAATGTTCCAAAACGCACGCATAGTCATAAGTTCTGTATCGTAAAAATCTTTTTCTGTTTCTTTTCTAATTATTATATTTTTCAATGTTTTCGTCTCCTTTTGTTCGTTTGATTTTTAATTTCCATGTTCCAAACGATATGAAGACCTCACTGAGAATCGTTGCCTGAATTGGCAGGATAAAGAATTTTGTTTTAAAACAAAGAAACCGCGACAAATATGCCACGGTCACAAATTCAATTTATCATCACCTTTTTAAATTAAAAGGCACAAACCGAGGTCATCATACCATATTCACTTACAATCTCCATATTCATAACTAGCATTCTCATATAGCAATACCTCGCTTCCTCTAAAAATTATGTGTACAGTATAACACAAAACATTTCTTGGTGTCAAATATTTCATCAACCTTTTCTTCCAATCACCACAACATGATTGCTCATATCTATCATAGATTTTTCCTCACAAACAGACAAATGATACTGATACCATGTTTCAAACT
>JAFORL010000051.1 GCA_017393285.1 Lachnospiraceae bacterium | reverse complement strand
TATCTGGCACTTTATGAATGACTCGGCTGAACTGTTACACTTATTTGTAACAATTTTGTTACAAATCTTGCAATTTTATATTATTTTTGCTAGAATGATGCAAGAGATAATTTATCGACCAAACCTAGCGTATACCATGTAATTATTGCATGCGTAATATGATAGATAAGAATTAGGAGGAAATTACAATGCAGAAATGGACAAAACCAGAAATTTTAGACTTAAAAATTTCTTTAACAGCAGGATTTTACGGCGGATTAAAGGCTGAAACACCTAGTTTCCACACCGTATCTCCAAGACCAACTCAAAAACCTTTACCATCTTTCAACCCAAGTGAAGTACTTGATTTAACTGATTTAGAGGATGATGAGTACTAATCTCAGCTTACATTTGTGTAAGATTTCATCTTGATTGAATAAAGCTCCCAAAGGTAATTGCAATCCCATGTTGCATCACTTTTGGGAGTTTTTCTATACTATGGGAACTGCCAAAGCGTCATGTCTCTTCATAAAGAAAAAGCGTAGGTATTTGTAGGGACGCCCATGGGCTTTCACACTACAAATCCTACGCTAATTTTATGCCTTTGCCAAAAACATGTTATCTATAATATTTTACATGCTTTCTTCTCCAACGTTCCTCTCTTCTTGCCTTTGCACCTGTCGTATTACTAAAAATCAAAAGCAAGATCAATATAATAATCACAATGGCTGCTCCAATATAAATTTTGGAATCTAATTTATTTAATGCATTTACAGCCTTAGAGGTGGTACTTTCTCTCACCAATACCATAGTAGAGATTCCGTCTACCGTCACACTGTCCTGACAGGTTTCCAACACCTTGGTGCCGGCTTTTTCTGCATTGATATAGACATTCCATTTACCCTTTGGCAAATCTAACTGCAAGGCCTTTTCATTTCCATTATGGATCACCATAATAGAATCTGCCACTTCCCCATTTGGACTGCCTGAAATCGTATAAACAATGCTATTTCCCTCTGTCTTTCGGAATGCAAGGTTATTTTGTATATCACTGGCAGAGGTCATTCTCAAAGCATTATGCGCCTTACGGAATGCAATCAAGCCTTTGTAATAGGCTACCATATCTGCCTCACTACTTACCTGTCCCCATTTTAAGCTATTGGTAGAATCCGGAGAATGATAGCTGTTATCATCAAATGCATCTGCATCAGAAGCACTTGGTTTTGTACGCAAAAATTCCTCTCCTGCCTGCATAAATGGAATACCTTGTGAAGTATAAGTCATAGCTGCTGCAAGTTTATTCATAGCCTTACGTTCTTCTTCACTCCGGTCCCCTACAGAAACCTGCAACTTATCCCACAAAGTTAAATTATCATGGCAGGAAACATAATTGATACATTGACTTGGTGCATTTGCCCAAGCTTCACTCGACTTGTTTAAAGCTTCCTGATCAATCTGTCTATGGGCGGTTGCACCTACAATTCCTAATTTTACATCTTCCTTATAAGCGTCCTTACCTGAAATAAATCCTGTATCCTCAGCTTTGAACACATCACCTTTCAAACCATCTCTAAAATCGTCTGAAAAAGCCGCAATGCCTTCTACTTTATTCATATTGGATTTCACAAGACGTTTACTTTCATCATAACCGGACTCTCCACCAGTCCATCCTTCTCCATAAACAAGAATCGTAGGGTCAATTTCATCTAAAGCCTGACGGACCTGATTCATGGTTTCGATATCCACCACACCCATTAAATCAAATCGGAAACCGTCTACATGATATTCCTTTGCCCAATATACCACAGAATCTACAATAAATTTACGCATCATTGCACGCTCTGTTGCTGTTTCATTTCCACATCCGGAACCATTGGTATAAGAACCATTTTCTTTTCTAAAATAATAATCTGGTACAATCTTTTGGAAATTAGAGTCCTCAATATTGTAGGTGTGATTATACACCACATCCATAACCACGCGAATATTATTTTCATGCAAACTTTTTACCATTTGCTTGTATTCTTTCACACGAACATTACCATCGCTTGCATCTGTTGCATAAGAACCTTCCGGCACATTATAATTCAAAGGATCATAACCCCAGTTATATTCATCTTCCTTTGTCTCATCTACAGAAGCGAAATCATAAACCGGCAACAAATGCAAATGGGTAATTCCCAACTTCTTCAAATAATCCAAACCAGTAGAATCGCCAGCTTGATTTTTCGTTCCGGTTTCTGTCAAAGCCAAATATTTTCCTTTTTGCTTCATACCCGATTCTTCGTCAACAGAAAAGTCACGAATGTGTAATTCATAAATAGAGGCATCTGTCATTGCCTTATATTCAGGTTTGGTATCTTGGGCAAAGCCTTCCGGATCTGTCGCATCTAAATCAATAACCATACCTCTTTTTCCATTGATACCAGTGGCATGTGCATAAGGATCTACAGCTTCCTGGGTATTGCCATCTACGGTTACGCTATAGGTGTAATATAGATTCTTCTTATCTCCTGAAGCTGTATATACCCAAGTTCCCTTCACATCCTTCTCCATCTTCTCAGACGTTAATAAATTGCGGCCGCTTCCCTTCTTATAAAAATTCACTTTTACTTTAGAAGCAGTCGGTGCCCAAACACGAAAAGTGGTGGCCTTCTTGGTATAAGAAGCACCCAAATCATCACCTGTATAAGTAAAGGCCTCTTCAAATTCTTCTGTTGAAAATGCATCACTAACAGAAACCTCTGCTTTTTCATGATTTTTCATATATAAGGTATAGGTATTGGAAAAATCCACAGGCTCCTTTAAAATCAAGGAAGCGCTTTGTTCTACCCCCGGATTCTTAGACCATACCTTTACCAAAGGATATTTTTTTCCATCCTGATCTTTTAAGGTAAAAGAATCCACTAATTTTTCCTTTTTGGTGTTCATGGTATCTGCAATGGAAAATGTAATTTCCTTTCCACTGACAAAGGAAGCATTGGAAATCACAGGATTAAGAACCGCATCCTCCGCTTTATAAAATACCTTGCTATTTCCCTGTACAATATAAACATCCAAACGATTATTTACTGCCTTTGTCAAATCAACGATTCGATCCTCCTGGCATTCTCTGCTGCCATCAGCCATGGTAAACTGTAAACCTGCAGTTTTCTTATTTTTCTCATTGCGCAAACCAATCTGAAACAATGCACCAAATTGGTCCACTCTTCTCACATCATAACTGCCTGCATCCTGTCCCTCTAACCAGGCATATGCTGCAACATCTTTATAATCCTTCTTAAAATCATAAAAATGTACATTTAATTTTAATGCATCTCTTTGATAGTATACATTTTGTCTTGCCTTTTTTTCTGCATTTAAATCATAGGATTTTGCCCCTGCCGGTGCTTTGGTTTTAATCTCTTTCTTTCCACTGGTCAACCAGATTTCCGTCACACCATTTCCTACTTCTACAAAACGATCTTCCTCGACATCCTTCTTTTCCCAATCATTCAGGCGAACGATAAAACCAACTTTTCCCTTCTTGGAAATATTACAGGTTGCAATCTTACCATAACTATCCTCTGCAGTAAAATCTACCTGTTTTCCATCTTTTCCATCTTCCCACATCCAAATATTCCAGCCATCATAGGATTTTCTACCTCCATAATGAATAATCAGGGTGCTTCCTGCAGCTTTGGCTGTCATATCAGGCATTTCGGCGCCAATGATTGTCGCTACCAAGACCATACACATACATAGCCAAGCCAACCATTTTCTTTTCATGCTATTCTTCCTCCATTCTCTGTATGATGTTCTCTTATTCCCTTTTTGTACAAATGCATATACAAAAAATTTCCAAAAATACATATCACCCTCAACATTACAAATACCATTCTCTGTATTACACAGCTGATTTTCTGGCAAAAAACACTTTCTTTTATTGTGATGTCAAATGGCTGATATGTGGATTTACTCTCTATTATACACTATCTTAGAAATTATGAAAAGACTCGGCACTTCTTTTCTTGCAATCTGCTGTCAAATTGATTACACTATACAGTGTCACAAGTTCAGCCAAGCAGTGATCCAAGAACAAATACAAGGTGACTGCTTGCAGATAAAGTTGCACCAGTAACTGTGTGAACCCAATACTGTGATACACAATCATCAGAAAAAAGGAGAATGAGAGAGGATGCGTAATTTTTTTAATGTTATTTTATCTGACAAAAAAAAGGAGGAAAAACCAGAAGAAAGTAGTGCAGATTCAGAGGTAACATCAGAAGCACCTGCTGAGGCACCTGCTGAGACACCTGCTGAGACACCTGCTGAAGCACCTGCTGAGGCACCTGCTGAGACACCTGCTGAGGCACCTGCTGAGACACCTGCTGAAACACCCGCTGAGGCACCCGCTGAGGCACCTACTGAGACACCTACTGAGGCACCCGCTGAGGCACCGGCTGAAACACCCGCTGAGGCACCCGCTGAGGCACCCGCTGAAACACCCGCTGAAACACCCGCTGAGGCACCTGCCGATGCACCTGCACCATCTAAACCACCTATTCTAGTTAGAATTTGGAAATACTTTTACAATAGTAAGCTGTTTACAGATTTACTCACCTTTTTATTTATTTTCTTTCTTGGAATCTGTTGTTTTTTATTTTATGGGGAACATAATAAAAAAGAGGGTATAGTAAGTTTCGAAACCTTAAGTGAACAATTACATGCCAGAACCGTATGTAACTATTTTGCAAAAAATGATATGTCTGCTGTATTCTCCTGTATTTATATGCCCGGAAATCGTACCAAAAAAGAAGATGCAACTTTTCGAACTTATGCCACAAATATGTTACAAGCAGAGTTCAATCAACTCTTCCCAGAAGAAACCCTATCTGTCAAAAAGGTATCCAGTGAATATAAAAAAATATCTAAAACAGATATCCATTTAATCAGCACCTGTACCTTTACCATTTCCGATACACCTACATTTACCTTGACGATGGAGCGTTACAAGAAAGGTTACTACACCTTTTATATTACTTCCAATATAGAAAATGGCGACCAACGTTATGACAAATTAAATGCATTATTTAACTGGATTTACACAGCTTCTGAAAGTCCGGCTGATCAAAAGCTAATCTGTCTGCTTTTGAAAAATAATCCACAAAAGGAAGAAAAAATTGGAGACTTTTTCTATCCGGATTCCGATGAAGTAGAGCAGGCAAAATATAGCCATGAGGTTGCATTAAAATTCAAGTCACTACACGAACGCGGTATTTTGATTACAGATGCCTATTTGGCACCTTATAGCTTCAATACAAATACCAGCAAAAAACAAACTGCCTTGTGCATGCGACTGCAAGATACCAGAACACAAAACTTCTTCGTATATTATCAACCTTTAAATGTTGGATTATATGGCTATGAATTTATGTCTACGCCAATGGTGTATGGACAAGTAGAAGCAGATGTATTACAAATTTTACAAACGATATACTAATGGAGGATCTTGCACCACTTGTATTTTTCTTTCAAGTTCTCGTTCCACGAGACATGGTGAGGAATTTGCAGCCGGGAAGCTGACACTGTTCCTATGCAAATTCCTGCGCATCCTCGCGGAGCGTTTTTTTTGTAATAGGAAAGGGCATCGCAATTTCCTATTACATAAAAAAGCCCTGTTTGTCAAAATCCCATATATATGGAAACACAGACAAACAGGGCTTCTCTATTTGTTCTTATTCATAAATCCTTGTCCCATAGTTATATCTCTTTGCAAGTAGACTTGCCAAAACACAACTACTGACAACGCTTTCAATGAAGGTAAGATTATTTCAATGTAACCTTAGCACCTTCAGCTTCAAGCTTAGCCTTGATATCTTCAGCTTCTGCCTTTTCAGCACCTTCCTTGATTACCTTAGGAGCGCCGTCAACTACTTCCTTAGCTTCCTTCAATCCTAAACCAGTTACTTCACGAACAACCTTGATAACCTTAACCTTGTTTGGTCCAACGTCTGTTAATTCAACGTTGAAGTCGCTCTTTTCTTCACCAGCGCCTGCTCCGTCACCAGCTGCTGCAACTACAACACCTGCTGCTGCAGAAACACCAAATTCTTCCTCACAAGCTTTTACTAAATCATTTAATTCTAAAACAGTCATGCTCTTAATTGCATCGATAAATTCTTGAGTTGTCATAATTAATTACCTCCACTAAATTTTATTATTATTTTCGTATATTTGTTCAATACTAATCCAGTTGCAAATCGCAACCTTCATGCTGCATCTTCATGCAGGCAAACAAAATAAATTTGATTATTCTGCTGCTTCGCCTTGTTCAGCAACTTGCTTGATAACACGAGCAAAGTTTGTGATAGGTGATTGCATACTTCCAAGTAATTTGGAAATAAGTTCTTCTCTTGAAGGGATACTTGCAAGAGCCTTAACACCATCAACATCGTAGAATGTACCTTCTACTACACCACCTTTGAACTCTAATGCTTCAGCTTCCTTAGCGAATTTGTTTAATTCTCTAGCTGGTGCTGTGGCATCTTCAATACCAAATGCGATTGCTGTAGGTCCTTCTAACTTGTCATCTAATTGTGCAAAATCAGTTCCTTCAAATGCACGCTTTAACAATGTGTTCTTGTATACTTTGTATACAACACCTGCTTCTCTCAATTGTTTACGAAGTCTTGTGTCTTGCTCTACTGTTAATCCACAATAATCAACGATTACTGCTGACTTTGCTTGTTCTACATAACCTTTAATCTCGTCAACAATTGGTTGTTTTAATTCAACTTTTGCCATCTTGGTTTACCTCCTTATAGATTTAACCGCCGATACCGAATAACTTCGGTGTATCATCTTTGACAAAACTCTTTGTTCATACTCTTTTTGTAGCTTGCTACAAAAATACGAAAAAAAAAATCTCCATCCAAAGACAGAGATATACTTTCAGAATAAAAAAGTTTTCCTCGGTAGGTGCAATGCTTACGTCCCAATGGACACCTACTGTCTTCGGCAGTATCCTGTTAAAACAGAACAGATTCAGTGTACCACACCTATTTTTTTTTGTCAATACATTTTTTTTACAAAAAAGTATTTCCGCTATGAAATTTTGTGCATCCCCAAACAAAAGATTGCCTCAAATACTACTATTTTACAATTTTCCAAAACACAATGTCTATAAAACAATAGTTTTTTTGACTTTCCCCTTAATTTTGCCACAATATAGTCAAACAGTTAACTGTTATACAACATAAAGCGAACACATATCCATCTATTAAAATGATTTTTGTTCTTAATCACAATTCCTAGGAAGATTGGAGGAAAAATTTATGAGAGTAATGAATAATAGCCAAGCAACAATCATATTATTATTTGCTATTTGTGTGATTGCATTCGCATTTGTATTTAGAGTTTTTATTTTGCCTAAGTTGCCTGTTAAGTTTGTCAAAATATTACAGGCAGTTGCCGTAGTTTGTGGAGCAATCGCAATTTTATTTACTGGATATACAATCTTTTTTATTAGAGAAAATATAGGAAGCATCAACCTAAAAATTGGGGCTGTCGCAAGAAGAAAAATATAAATATGACAAACCGACGCCCCACAAAGCTGGCTTTTTATTCTTCTCCGACTGCAATTAATAATTTTTCTCCCTTTACCAGTTCTTTATTTCTTTTTTGATTTCTCTCCTGTATGGCCTGTTCTGTGGTATGATACCGTTTTGCAAGTTCCCACAGACTATCCTCTTCTTGTACTACATACCCTACCAAATCAGGCAAATGTGCCCATTTTTCTTCTTTTTCCTGCATTTCTTCAATCTCTGATACCAGGTTACAGGATACTTCTTCCTGCAATAAAACAACCATGGAAACGTTCCCCTTTACTTCCAAAGTATTTTTTCCAACAATGGCTACATTGATTTGTTGCAATTGACAGGAGATCTCCCAATCCAAATTTTCTTTACTTGCCCCATTTCCTGTGATGGTTTGTTGAAAAGGAAGCAAAATGCGCCATTGTCCCCATTTATTTTCTTCCTGCTGGTCTTGGTAAAGCACTGTCACCTCCAAGCTACCATATACCTGACTTTCTCCTTTTTGAGTTTCCACCCCATCCAGCAACACTTTTCCTGTCACATGCGCAATAACAGCCAGTTCCGGAATACTCTCATCTATTTTCACCTGTTCCTCTAGCCTGATATTTCTTTTTTCTTGCAATACGCGTTTCGGATACACGATTTCCTCCTTCGTTAATTGCAGTTTTTTCTGCAAGCCATATGCATCCACCAAGCAGGAAATATTTTTTTCTGCATATAAAACAAAGTTACCGCCGATTACCAGCTCTACCTCCAGATTTCTTTCCTCTCCATCTTCATTTTGTTTCACTTGCACATCTTTGGCAAGCAGCTCCGTTCGCATTTGTAAAATGCTGTCTTCCCTACAATTTTCGCAAGGCATACTTCCCTGTATTTTTTGTTGTGCCTGATATACATACATATGCGAATCTTCGTAGGTCTTATATACAACAAAAATATCCATCAGGCCTTCCATGGTAATTTGACCCACTTGTTCTTTCCATTCCAAATCTGCAATCTGCACATCTTGAAACAAAATACGTTCTATATTGGGCATCACAGTAGGCAAGCGAAAATTTTCATGAAAACGCAGACTATCTTTTTTACAAATTTCATAGGTCAAAACTTGCATTTCCTTGTACCTGCTAGGCATTTTCTGGGCATTTCCCATTCCGACTGTTATGTATAGCTCTGTTTCTTTCCAACCCTTACAACCACAGGTAACCAAGGCTTTGACACTAATTTTTCTAGAATTAATCATCTGCACAGTTAAATCTTCAATTTGCCAGTTTACATCTACTTTTTCTTCTTCCATAAGGACAGGCACCTGCAACATCTCATCAAAAGCCAATTTCCCCTGTATACTTTGTAAGGGCACCGCATCTCCTAAACACTGATACAATAGGGTAAAAACCAAATTCCCCTTGCACAAGATTTTTCCATTGATTACATTTAGCTCTAACACTTCTATTTTTCCGTCTTTGGAAATAATTTTTTCTACATCCGGTTTTAAATCCGGCACATTAAAATCATCATCTAAGGTAATTTGCACTTTTTCTTCCATACATTTTTTTCTTATTTTCAAACTTTGCTTATTCATTTCCATCTCTATTTTCTCCCCCTACAGAATATTATGTTCTCTCGACATCTGCCTTATACCATAATTTCAGCTAAATTTTCCTTGGATTTTCTCCATTCCCTCGTCATACACACTGCGGAAATGTCGTGTTTCAAGAACGATCCATCTCGGAATTCTAGTATAAAAAGACTTCAAGAGAACATGAATTAACAGGTAAACAAGCTACTGCTTCCCACAGGAAAGCAAACACACCTGCACTGTTTGCTCCTTCAAAATACTATATGCAGAATAAAAAAAAATAGAACCACATTTCCTGTGATTCTATTTCTCTCATACATAAAAATTTTCCCACGCAATATTTTTCAGAAAAACTAAAATCTGCTGCGCCCCCTATACTGTTGTCCTCATACGCTAATCAATTCCAACGGTCAAGCAATTTTGCCCCTCTGGTTTTTAGCTGCATAAAGACAAGATAATCTCCTTTGTTAACACATCGCAATAACTAAAAGATACCTTTTCGTTACAGATGCTTTCCTTGTTCTCTGTCTCAATCACAAAGACACTAGGATAAATCTCCGCAATCACACCTCTTGCAATCTCTGTCCTTTCCTCTCCATTCACAGCACGTACTCTAATCTTTCTCCCTGTATGTGCTCTTAGACTTCTGCGAATCTTATTAATACTCATCTCATTCATGGAACCCCTCCTTTTTTCTTTCGCAGTACTGGAACACAGACCCACAAGTAACCAATGTTACCAATCCAGAAGATAGGCCGGTCTGTGTTCCTGTTCGTATCCATTTGCGCGAAAAATAACCGTTGCCCCCAAGGCTTCACTGTTATGTAACCCCTCATATCACTTACGCAAATCTCTACTTCCCTCATTGCCTATTTTCTATCTTTTTGGACAATATTCATGATACACCCATTTTCCTAAAATTGCAAGTATTTTTTTGTTATTTTATATATTTTATTTCATATTATACCGTACTTCTTTGTGTATTATGCCGCTTTTCACACAAAGTGTAATATCTATTTTAATTTTTCTCTTTTCGTGTTGTTATTTTTTTGTATATTTTTTATATTTTTTCCATATAACAAGCCCTAAAACTTGCACATATTCAGTAACAGTCGTCTACCTCCCGACCACCAGCAACTGCGTCTGATATGTAATACATTTATCACTTACTGGACAGTCCGGCTCCATCTCGCGATTGACTATGTCAAAAAGCGTTTTTTTGCATGCTTACCATACTTATGCAAATACAAAACGATCTAATACATAGGCAACCCCATCTGCATCATTGGATTTTGTAATAAAATCTGCCTTTCTTTTAATATCCGCATGTGCATTTTCCATGGCTACCCCCAATCCGGCATATTGGATCATAGATAAGTCATTAAAGCCATCTCCACAGGCAATCAATTCCTCTTTATTCATGCCCAACTGCTGTAGCAAACTATCTAAAGAAGCTGCTTTATCTACATTCTGTGGCACCAATTCCAAGAAGAAATCCTGTGAACGATATACATTAATCTCATGTCCCATTGCCTCTTTGATTACCTTTTCTATCTCCATTACTCTCTCCGGTTCTCCTGTAATCAAACACTTATTAACCGGCGCAGTAACCGCTTGTGAAATATCCTCCACTTCCACCATCTTCATATGGGTAATCTTTTGCTCTATATTGGCATAAGGATCTTTTCCGTCTTCTGTAAAAATCGTATTCCCTTCATAAGTGAGAATATTAATCTGCAAGTCCTTTGCCAGCTTATGTAATTTTTTTGTCTGTTCCATCTGCAAGGTTTGATTAAATAAAACCTGTTCATTCTCGCAATTCACAATGCGACTTCCATTGAATGCCAAAATAAACCCACCGAATTTTCCCAATTCCAATTCTTCTGCAATGGGTACAATTCCCTGGGTAGGACGGCCAGATGCCAAAACAATACGTCCACCCTTTCTCTGATAGGCAAATAATGCTTTCTTGGTATCTGGTGTAATTATTTTTTCTGAATTCGTTAATGTTCCATCTAAATCTAAGGCTATCATTTTGTATTCCATTTTCTTTCGTCCTTTCTATTATGGCAATTTTATCCTGCATAGATTATATAGTCTTTTTCTATTTCTGTAAAGTAGTATCTTCTATAAATCCAATTTGCCTTTTGCCTGCATGCAGCCACAGGCTCTTTGATTTATATTTCTGCTCGGCTTGTGTTGTCAGTTCAGCCGATTCATTCATAAAGTGCCAGATATACATTGTGATACTAATATTTGAATGGCTGGACACTTTATTCATGTTTGGCGTCCGCCAAATAGAAATATATATCCAATTCGCCTTTTGCCTGCATGCAGCCACAGGCTCTTTGTTTTATTTTTCTGCTCGGCTGAACTGGTGGAATCAAAATTTATCTCTTTTTCTATGTCCTCCATTTTTATGACAATATAAGGATAGGTTTTGCCTTTTGCTTTTGTGACTTCTTGTGGTCCCAATAAATTTGCCTTTAATACAATGCTGTCCTTTGTTTCATATAAAGACTCTACACAAATACTATAACCGCCTCCTACCTGCATGCCGTAACCTTGAGCAATATACAAATTTCCCTGATCTGTATAGGTAAGTTGAAAAGGCTCTTTCTTTTTTTCTTCCAGAATACTTTGTAATTCTTCCGGTATTTCTTCTGTTTTTACCACAGTATATTCACAATCTTTTATTTTACCACAATCTGTAGTTTCATATGCACAAGCAGTAAGCAGACTAAATACTAGAAAAAATAACATGGTGATTATCTTTTTCACCCATACCACCTCCATTGCTATACTATATGCCCACAAGGAAAAATGTATACCAATGGTCAAGGCAGGCTGTCCTTTACATACAAAATAACCCTGCTACTGAACTTCTTCGTTCAGCAACAGGGCTGTACTATTTTCTTTGTTGTATGACAGTGCAATTGGTTATACAATAACAACCTGCATACACCTGACCGTTACGAGCAAATAGCCCTACTAGGCAGATGCCGTAACTTTCATACACTGTAGTGACTGTGAAGCAGCCATGTCTGTTTACATACTCATTGAAATTTCAGATGGGGTAGGTTGCATTTGCTTCTCCAATAATTGCATCAAATGCAATTCACTGTTAAATTGACTAATCATGCCGGTGCTGACATTCACAAAATGTCCTTGTATGCTGGCATAGTTTCTGCTTGTTACATAAAGCATAAATGTCTCTTCTCTTCCAAATTCATTTGCAATTTCTTCCACCTTATGATAAATCTTGGCAGGCGAATGCAAGGATCTTCCTCGCCCTCCAAAGCCTCGGAATGAACGATGCTTAAACATAGCATCCGGAAAGGCACGAAGGGTCAACAAATTTTCAATTATAATCAGGGCTTTACCAAAATCACCAAACCTTACCGGTTCTCTCAAATAAGCCGAGTGTATGGTTCCATACCAGTTTTCTTCTCTTTTTCCTTCTACACATAAGCGAATCACTCTATGTGCATATGATGTCTTGGCATTTATCATAATATCCTGATCCTTTCCCATTGTGTCTGAAATCTACATATATTTTTCATAAAACCATACACATTTTCTTGCGTATGGTTTCATGAAAAAGTCAATATTCTTTCAAAAACTAGTCTTATATAAGCTATTTTCTAGAATTAACAGTCTTTCTTTCTTCTCATTGCAACTACAATTCCTGTAACCAATCCTGCGATGATTGCAAATACAAATACAAAACTACTTGCGTGTTTCTTCGCCATCTCACAAATTTCTCCGGTCTGTGGCAATGTAGAAGGCACATCATCTGCAATGATGGTTTCATCTGTCTTTTCTTTTTTCTTGGTTGTCTTTGATTTCTTTGTAGTTGGATCACTTGGTACATCTGAATCCAATTCTGTTGTTTCATCAGGTACCTCTGTTGGTTGTGTAGTTACTGATACACTGCTATTAGGCACATCTGGTGTTGCAATTTGTAAAGTTGTAATATTAGAGGTTGGTGTAGGTGTCTGTGTAGGAGCTACTGGTTGATTTGGCACCTCTGATGTAGGTACTACTACTGTTGCTGTTGCAGTCACTTCTGGTTTGCTACTTACCTCTGTATTATCATTTGGTAATTCTGTTGTACTTACTTCTTTCGTTGCAACTGGTGTTGCGCTTGCTTTTACTTCTTTTGTTACCGCTGGTGTTGCACTTGCTTTTACTTCTTTTGTTACCACTGGTGTTGCGCTTGCTTTTACTTCTTCTGTTACCACTGGTGTTGCGCTTGCTTTTACTTCTTCTGTTACCACTGGTGTTTGACTTGGTTTTACTTCTTCTGTTACCACTGGTGTTTGACTTGGTTCTACTTCTTCTGTTACCACTGGTGTTGCAGTTACTTCTGCTGTTGGAGTTGGTTCCTCTGTTGCTTCTTCCTTCACATTTGTGTACTGTACAGTAACAACGCTGCCTTCTGACATTTGTTCAGAAACTACTCCTTCTACCACATATTTGTTACCATTTTTTACAGATACATTTTGTTTTGCTTGTGCAATTTCTACACTTGGCACCTGGTACACAGAACCTGCTGTTAATACTTCTGCAATACGGTAAGCAGTTCCTACAGGAATATCAGAAAATACCTTTGTATCTCCTGCATGTAACACTACATTTTGTGTATCATTTCCGATGGTGACTTCAAATGCAAATGCATCTGTGCTTTCTTGACCAGCTACCATTTTCTTTGTCAATGCCAACTCTGTCAATACTTGATATGTATTTGTAAATTCAATATGGCTACCTAATGGACTTTCTTCATTTCTTACCATAACATCTGTTACAGTTCCATTTCCACTATCTTGATTTGAATCATTTGTAAAAAACCAATTGGTAGCATAGCGGTTACCTTCCAATAATTCTTTTACCTGGTAATAACTTCCCATTGGAATTTTTTCATAATCTACTACTGCTGTTTCTCCAGCTTTGATTTGAATTTTTCCGTCTTTGGTACGTTTTGTGTATTTATATGTATTGTTTGCATCAAATACTAAGTAAGTTCCTTCATAAATATGGTCTAAATTATCTTCTGCATTTCCATAATGTAATTGGAATTCGTATGTATCATCTACATTTTCTGGTACATTTTCTGCTTGTTTTGTGATACTGATATCATCTGTCTCATGAATAGTAGGAATGTTAAAGTTAATTCTACAGTTAGAGTCATACTCACCACGTTCCAAGAAGAACATTGTCAATTGATGCTTTGAATATGCTTCTTTGCTAATACCATAGCTTTCATAGATATTCTTTACATTGTAAGAACGTCCGCCACTCTTTTGTTGTTTGTAAGTAACATCTCCTGTACAGAAGTTAACTTCTCCAAATACAGTATCATGAATACCACCTAAGTCTAATACTAATTTTCCATCTACAAATACCCAAACATCATCATCACCTGTAAACGTGAAAACCATATCCCGCTTATCTTCTGGATTACTTAATTTACCTACCACTCCATTTTCTGGCATGTAAAAATCAAATTGCATTTTCATACCAAACATGTCATGACGGCTACTGGTTGCTTCATGATCCTCACCTGTTGCTGCGTTAAAAGGATAAAATCCATAATAATTTTGTGTTGCAGCTTCTGTTGTTGGGAACTTTGGACCTTGCTTTGTAAAGTCAATTGCAATCTGTCCCTTGTTGCCGGAAGCATCTTTTTGTAATCCATAAGCTGCATGTTTTTTGCTGTCAAATACATAGGTTCCGTCATCATTATAAAACTTAAAGTTTGTATCATAATATGCTTCAATTAAACCATTATAATCTGCAATTTCTTCCTTACCAGGAAACAAATTCAAACCATAATATCCATTTGCATTATTAAAAGTAACGTTTCCATTTTCATCTAAAGTAGGATTTACGATACCTTCAATCTGTCCACCGTTTCTGCCTGTCCATGAATTTTGTGCACCGTAAATGCTTCCATTTCTCATACCACCAAATAAGAACAATTGAGATAATCTTTTATCGCTGTATACTTCACGCACTTTTTTGTTCCAAGCAATCTTCATATCATCATCAATAGCTGTTCCATCGTACTCTCTAATATTATAATCAAAGAAATCTACGTCAACTTGTAAATTTGATTCTTCCACATCAGTATCATTACCCCCATTATTTCCTGCATTGTCTGCTTTCACAACCGAAACAGGTTTCATACCAACTGTCAAAATCCCCACCATACCAACTGCAACCATACGCTTTAATAAACTTTGCATTTTCATATTCATGCTCCTTTCGTTTTTCCATATGTTCCCTTTGCTTATAACAAATCCCTAATTTATAACCCTTTTTTAAATTCTTTTTTGTTTTGTCTGCATCACTTCATCCATCAAATGCAGCAACTCCATGGCACTTCTAAAATGCTGTGTTTCATTCTTTTCAACATATGTTACGGTTCCTTGCCAACTATCATTCTGTTGCTCTATAATCTTGACAATAAACGTACCAGGCTGGCTTTTCATATTCTCTCTCCCTTCTCTTTTGCTTATCCACGTTGTTCATCTACATATTTCATGATATAATTGTACTTTTTTGTGGATTTTTTTTAAAACTTATAGTAAAATACAATTATGAACATGTAATACGTAATGTGTAGCTCTTTTGTTTATCTCATCTATCTTTACACTTATCTTATCGCAAACCAGTTACAGTTTGGTTACATTCCAAATTTTTACGTATTTTTTCAAAAGGAACGTCAGTTACTCTCACCCTTATTATGAATCAACCGATTAAGATTGATTTTCTTGCAACGTTCCTATCGTGCAAGGCTGTCATACCAGGCACAATTGCAGGCACAAAATAGGCATTTGAGAGAACGCACAAAAAGGAGGAAAATACAATGGAGCAAGAAATGACCAGAGTTTCAGAAGCGCGAAATAAAGAAAAAAAACGCTCCCATTTGCGAATTTCCATGCTCGGAACATTTGAAATTGTAAATGATGAGACTAAAATAGAAGAAAGTTTGAACCGTTCCAAGAAAATGTGGAATTTGTTGGGCTATATTATTACACACCGCAATAGACATATTTCTCAAACAGAGTATATTGATATGCTTTGGCCAGATGAAGTCAGTGCCAATCCTGTGAATGCACTCAAAACCTTATTATCAAGAGTAAGAAATTTATTGGAGCCTTTAAAACTGAACAATGAAAGTTTTATCGTCTCCTCGCAAAGTTCTTACCATTGGAACAATCAAATCCCCTGCAAGGTAGATGCAGAAGAATTTGAGCGTCTTGTAAAAAAAGCTTCCGATGACGAATATCCAGAAGATGTACGCATTAAGCACTATAAGAAAGCTTTGGATTTATATAAAGGCGATTTTCTAACCAAACACAGTACGGAGCTTTGGGTGATTCCAGTTTCTACCTATTATCATAATCTATATATAGAAGCCGTAAAGAAGTTTTTAGCTTTATTACAAAAGCAAAACGATTACGAAACCATGGAGTATTATTGTGCAAAAGCATTGCAAATAGAAAGATTTGACGAACAACTGCATTGCACCTATATTCAAATCCTTGTGGATCAAGGGAATACCTTTGCAGCTTTGAATCACTATGAACAAACTACCAATCTGCTTTACTCCAATTTAGGTGTAAAACCTTCCAAAGAGCTGCAAAGCCTTTATTTACATATTATGCATACGCAAAAAACTTTGGAGACGGATTTAAATATCATTCAAAATGATTTAAAAGAAGCAGAATACAAAACCGGTCCTTTTTTCTGTGAATATGTAATCTTTCAAGAGACCTACCGGTTAATCGTCAGACAAGCCCAAAGAGAAGGTCGTTCTGTATTTTTATGTTTATTGACCATTACAGACAGCCATGGCATTGTCCCTTCTTTAAACACTTTAGAAGCTGCCATGAAACGACTATATGATGCCATTCATGTGAGTCTGCGTCGTGGAGATGTGGTTTCCAAATACAGTGGAGCTCAATATGTCATTTTATTACCGGATATTACATATGAAGATGGTGGTATGGTTATGGAACGTATTATTAAAGCCTACTACCATGCCAATCGTAGAAGTTTATTGCACCTAAAATATAAATTAGAGCAACTTTCTATACCAACACGTTAGGGGACAATTATGAAAAAAAAAGGATTATTTGCAGGCATGCTCATCCTAGTAATATTGCTCATGGCAATCGGATATCTATATTACCAACAGGGATTACACACAAAAAAAACAATCCCTAGTGTTTCCGCTCAGCCAGATACAGAGATTAGCATTGCACCGACACTTGCCACACCGGGACCCACTTTAGATTTGTATAGTCGGAATTCCAAACTTCCATATGACAAGTTGTTCATTACGAAAGAAAGACAAAAATACAAATCTGGAGATTTAACCTTGCATATTCCAAAACTGGACATAGACTTAGCCGTACAGAATGGTACAGACAAAGCACAGCTGGCCTTGGGTCCCGGTTTATACGATTATGCGCAATTACCAGGAGAAGGAGATCGAAATGTAAGTATCGCTGCCCATAGAAACAAAAGTCGAAATGGCGTCATTAGTCCTTGGTTTTTCTATTATATAGACACTTTGACGACACATGACTATATCTATCTGTCAGACAAAAAACACATTTATCGATACGTCTATGAGGATACCACTGTGGTAGAAGAAACGGATTGGGGGCCTATTTACAGCCAAGGATTTAGCTGTATTACCTTAACCTCCTGCGAACCTATTGGGGTTGCCGACCATCGTATCATTGTAAGAGGAAAATTAGATGCCATCTTTCCTTTCAAAAAATCTTTTTCCTATATTGAGAAAGAAGAAAGTGGCAAATAGCCTTATGGGGCGGATGAGAACAAAACGTTTTTTGTGTAATAGGACAATCCCATGGCATTTTCCTATTATAAAAAAAGACTGTTTCATGAAGAATACACTAGCTCTTTTGCTGTCTATTCTTCTTGCAACAGTCTTTTTTTAAAATCTTCTGCTATTTTCTGTGTTAATAACCTCTACAATATTTCGTTCTGCTTCAATGCTGGTATGACTAATGATTTCCCAGTTAATGAGAATTCCCAACAAAACAAACAAAACATTTACACTTACAGATTGGGTAATGGTATACCAAGTCTCTGGATTTGTCACCAACAAACGAATCACTGTCCAATAATAATAGGGTGTATGGGGAAATTGATTCAGCTCCATATTATATTGGATCCGCAATGGGAACTCCAGAATATATACACTGGCAAAAGAAAATAGCACAGAAAGCAAGATTACAAACTGATTCATCTTCCCTTTGCACCATTTGCAACCGGCATATACCCCTGGCGGAATGCATAAAAATAAAACACAAAAGGTTTTTTTCGCCAAAAGCAAGGATAAAGCACAGGGCATACACCCAAAAATACACCCTAGAATACCACCTAATATTCCCAGCAAATAACTTCCGCTTTGCATATCTTCTCTTGCTTGTTCCAGCATTTTTTGCAAACAGCTTCTATGAACCGGTCTATTTGCGCCTTGCAAAACCGCAAAAGAATCCGCCTTTGGCTCCTCTTTACAAATCACACAAGTATGCGGACTTTTTATTTTTTTGCGTTTAAAAATTCGAACCACACCATCTAAAATCTCCGAAAATCGATAACTTTCCTTACTAGTAATATGTATAGACCAAACTACTTGATTATCTTCATAATACACTTTTATTTTATAAGTCTTAGCATAGCTAACCATCTTTTCTCGAATTTCTGACCAAGCTACCCCCTCTAAAAAAAAGGAAACCAACACTCTATTTCCCCATTTATTGTATATCAATACAGGATAGCCTTGTATATTACCGTATGCTATTTTTTGTTTCACTTGTAATCCTTGATCTTCCATGAATTTTTGAAATTCACCTGGCTGCATATGCACCCCTCCTATTCTGTCATAGTAAGAACAAAGTGGGCAACCCCACTTCAACTCTCCTATCCCCTCAGGTCGCATTTTATGTAACAGGACAAATATATGGCATTTTCCTATTACAGAACAAAGAGTTTTGCTTGCAAAACTCTAGCGCGACCGCGGTATTGCGCAGCAATTAACTCCATCTTTGCGGTCTGCACATCCTCGCGGAGCGTTTTTATGTAATAGGAAAGGCTGTTTTGCATTTGCAAAACAGCCACCTCTATCTTCCTTTGAATATATATTTTCTAAACCAATACTTAGGCTTTTCCAACAGATCCAAATAATTCCATCTTTTCTTTTACAGTTGCCTTAATTGCTTCTGCACCAGGAGCTAACAACTTACGAGGGTCAAATCCTTTACCTTCTTGATCTTTTCCTGCTTCGATATACTTACGTGTAGCTTCTTGGAATGCTAATTGACATTCTGTATTAACGTTGATTTTAGCAACACCTAATGAAATTGCTTTCTTAATCATGTCTGCTGGAATACCTGTACCACCATGAAGTACTAAAGGCATATCTCCTGTCTTAGCTTGGATTGCATCTAATGTTTCAAAGCTTAATCCAGCCCAGTTTGCAGGATATTTACCATGAATGTTTCCGATACCTGCTGCAAGCATTGTTACACCTAAATCTGCAACCATCTTACATTCTTCTGGATCTGCACATTCACCAGCACCTACAACACCATCTTCTTCTCCACCGATAGAACCAACTTCAGCTTCGATAGAAAGACCTTTTGCTTTACATTCTGCTACTAATTCTTTTGTCTTAGCAACATTTTCATCGATTGGATAGTGTGAACCATCAAACATAACAGATGAGAAACCTGCTGCGATACAAGCCTTAGCTCCTTCATAGCTACCATGGTCTAAGTGTAATGCAACTGGAACAGTGATGTTTAATTCTTCTAACATACCGTTTACCATACCTACAACTGTCTTATAACCACACATGTACTTTCCAGCACCTTCAGATACACCAAGAATAACTGGGCTCTTTAATTCCTCTGCTGTTAATAAGATAGACTTTGTCCACTCTAAGTTATTGATGTTAAATTGTCCTACTGCATATTTGCCTGCTTTTGCCTTTGTAAGCATTTCTGCTGCTGATACTAATGCCATTTTAAAATCCTCCATTTGTAATATATTTCATACGTCACTTCCAAATCGGAAGTACCTACAATCAAATCCATTATACTCCAAACCGTATAACTTGTAAAGTCCTTCCCTGCATTTGCCTACACAGTGCATTTTCCATACGGAAGCAAACACCTTATGGACTACTTACCTGCGCATCCATATTGGTATTTTCACTTATAATTCTCCATTTTTGTAGGCTTCCACTAAGGAATCCGCATCTCCCTTTTGTCCCGGTAAAACCGTAATTTTCTCTTCCATTAATTTTTGCATAGCCGGGAATCCAATACCATGACAAAGAACCACTTGCACCTTTTTTTCTAACAAATATTTTGCAAAAGGTTCATTTCCCACTTCCGGCACATTTTCTTCTTTTAATTTTTTTACCTGTCCCTCATTAATTTCATAATAACGTACATACTGGCATTTGTTAAAATGTGCTGCCACCTGTCCATCTTCTTCTATTGCCACTGCAACAAGTTCCGGACCGGCAGCTTCTTCTGTAATAGGACATACCTTTTCTACATAAGCAGCCATTTCTTCAAAATGAGAAAGCTGAATCTCCTCAACCAATCCCTGATCCACCTTTTGTGCCAATTGGAAATCTAAAGGTAATTTTGCCAATACCGGCAACTGTAGTTCTGCTGCAATTTCATCTATATGACTCTCTCCAAATACCGGCTGTTTTTCTCCACAGCATTTACACTGCATATAACTGTAATTCTCCACCATACCTAAAATAGGAATTTCCATAGCTTTTGCCATATTTACAGCCTTTTTTACAATCATGGATACCAAATCCTGTGGAGAAGTTACAAGGATAATACCATCCAATGGCAAGGACTGAAATGCTGTCAACGGTACATCGCCGGTTCCCGGTGGCATATCTACAAACATATAATCTACTTGGTCCCAAAATACTTCAGACCAAAATTGTTTCACCACGCCAGCCACTACCGGACCACGCCATAAAACCGGCGTATCCTCCTGATCCACCAAAAGATTAACAGACATTACTTTTGTACCTGCTGAACTGACAGCTGGTACCATTCCTTGGGGACTTCCCCCTGTCTTTCCGCTGATACCAAAAGACTTAGGAATAGAAGGTCCTGTAACATCTGCATCTAAAATTGCTGTCTGGTATCCTTTTTTTTGCATGGCAGCTGTTAAACAAGAAGTAACAAAGGATTTTCCCACACCGCCTTTACCACTTACGACACCGATTACTCTCTTAATTTTACTGAATTTATTTGCTGGCTCTAATAATTCTTCTTTGCTAGGCTTTCTAGATGCACAATCTGCAGAACAGGTACTACAAGAACCAGTACAATTTGCTTCACTCATAAACTTCTCCTTTCCAAAATAGCAGCATAAGACCTTTGCAATCTCATTTCCAACATATATAAATCCATGGGCAGATTTTGCATTGGCCTAATGTATTTTTAAGCTGTGGTTACAGGGTACGAATATCTGCTTCCACATATGTTTTCACCAAAACGCATAATCCATCTATGCAAAAATAATATTACCTAGTTTCTTCTTTTTTTTCAAGCCCTCTTTTCCATCTTCCCGTTCGAATACCATCCACATATGGAAAATTCAATTCCCTGTTTTTCCCAAAATAACAGCTTCCATGCAATCCTCCCTTTTTTCTATATGTACTCTCGGAGTCTTTTTATACTAGAATTTCGAGATAGATTTTTCTTGGATAACGACATTCCCGCAGTGCGTACACGGTGTGTACGACGAGGAAATGGCGAAAATCCAAGGAAAATATAGCCGAAATTATGGTATGATGGAGATTCCGAGAAAACATTCTATGTGGAAATGTATTTTTTTCTAGATTTTTCTATAACTATGTGTTATAATGGTGGATAGCGAATCTTTTTACGTAGGCAACTTATGTACATGGAGGATGACGATGAACGAAACAATGAACGCTTTTGAGGAGAAACTCCGCGAACTTCTCGCTCTAGCCAAAAAGAACAAAGATACTATCGAAGTAGACAAGGTAAATGATGTCTTTAAGGAACTCAATTTAGACCCTCATCAGATTGATAAGATTTATGAATATTTAGAAAGTAATAATATTACTGTCATGAATCTCGCCAATGATGAACCAGATGATTCCGCTATTCTTGAAATTGAACAAGAAGAAGACGCTTCTTTGGATGATTTATCTACAAGTGCTGCTGTTATGTCAGACGATCCTGTTAAATTATATTTAAAAGAGATTGGTGGCTATCCACTTTTGACCATTGAACAAGAGATCGAATTGGCACAGCGCATTGAACAAGGCGATGAAGCTGCAAAGAAAAGCCTTGCCGAATCTAACCTTCGTTTGGTTGTCAGTATTGCAAAACGTTACGTCGGTCGTGGTTTGTCATTCCTAGATTTGATACAGGAAGGAAATTTAGGTTTGATAAAAGCGGTTGATAAGTTCGACTATACCAAAGGATACAAGTTTAGTACATATGCGACATGGTGGATCAGACAAGCCATTACCAGATCCATTGCAGATCAGTCTCGTACCATTCGTATTCCTGTCCATATGTCAGAAGTCATCAACAAAACCTACCGCGTATCCAGAACACTATTGCAGGAATTAGGTCGTGAACCTACCGAACAGGAATTAGCAGAAGCAATGAACTTACCAATTGAAAAGGTAAGAGAGATTTTAAAAATTTCTGCAGATCCTATTTCACTTGATACACCAATTGGTGAAGAAGATGACACACATTTGGGTGATTTTATTAAAGATGATACCATTGTTGGTCCGGAAGATGCAGCAGCATATTCTGTACTGCAAGATCAAATTTCCAAATTATTGGAAACTTTAACCGAACGTGAACAACGTGTATTGATTCTACGCTTTGGCCTAAAAGACGGAAGAACACGTACCCTGGAAGAAGTAGGCAAAGAATTCAATGTCACACGTGAACGTATTCGTCAGATTGAAGCAAAAGCATTACGTAAGTTGAGACATCCTAGTCGTGCTCGTATGCTAAAAGGTTACGATACCATGTAAGATTATACCCAAACTTTGCGTGATTAAAATCTTTCAATAGAAATATATAAAAAGAGGATTGTGGGTAGGTTCAAACCTACCCACAATCCTCTTTTTTATTTTTCTTATTTAATTTCTCTAATCCAACCTTCTGGTGCTTCAATCTTTCCTTTTTGAATACCAGTTAAAGTCTCATACAATTTCTTTGTGATTGGTCCCATTTCCTTGTTACCATTCTGCATTACGATTTCTTTTCCATGGTCATTGATAATACCAACTGGTGAAATAACTGCAGCTGTTCCACAAAGTCCACACTCTACAAAGTCTTTTACTTCGTCGAAATATACTTCTCTTTCTTCTACTTCTAATCCTAAATATTCTTTTGCAACATACATCAAAGAACGTCTGGTAATAGATGGTAAAATACTATTTGACTTTGGTGTTACCACCTTGTTATCTGCTGTTACGAACAAGAAGTTAGCGCCACCAGTCTCTTCTACTTTTGTACGTGTAGCTGCATCTAAGTACATATTTTCATCGAAGCCCAACTCATGAGCTTCTACAATTGCATGTAAACTCATAGCATAGTTTAAGCCGGCTTTGATATGTCCTGTACCATTTGGTGCCGCACGATCATAATCTGAAACACGAATGGTAATTGGCTTTGCGCCACCCTTGAAGTATGGTCCAACTGGTGTAGAAAACATTCTAAATTGATATTCCTCTGCTGGTTTTACCCCAATAACCGGACTACTACCAAACATGTATGGTCTGATATATAATGATGCACCCGAAGCATATGGTGGTACAAAATCCTTATTGGCATGTACTACTTTTTCCACTGCATCAATAAAACGGTCCTCAGGGAACACTGGCATCTCCAATCTCTTTGCTGAGTCAGCCATTCTCTTTGCGTTTAGGTCTGGGCGGAATGTCACCACGCGTCCATCCTCTGTTCTGTATGCTTTTAATCCCTCAAAACATGCTTGACAGTATTGAAGTACGCCAGCACACTCACTGATTGTGACCGTATCTTCTGTAGTCATGACACCTGCATCCCATGCGCCATTCTTAAAATTTGATACATATCTCTCGTTTGTTTTTCGATATCCGAATCCCAATGATCCCCAGTCCATATTTTGTTCCATGTGAACCTCTTCCTTTCTTTTCGCCTTCGCTTTCTAACTTACACATCGTCATATAAGAAAATGTGTACAACAATCACCCTTTTTCAGTAGTGCTGTTAATAAATATACAACTAGTTTACTACTTGTCCCACCTTACGTCAAGTTTATCATCAAAAATAAAACAAAGAATAGGGTACGTTAGTTTCCCGCACTTTCATATTTTCCAATTCCAATATAAAAAGTTACATAGGAAATCACCATAAAGACCACTGCCAAAATGCATTCCATCCCAATCACGCTTACCGACACGCTCTCCTTCAAGAAAAATCCTGCCGGCAAATATGCCACAAAAGCAAATGGAATAATCCATGTAATGACAAAGCGAATTCCTTTCGCATAAATTTCCGTCGGATACTTTGCGAAATTTGAAAACTCATATGCGGTACTCAAAAATGGTCCACTAATCTTCACCCAGAAGGCAAAGGATGCAAAAAACAATTTAATTGCCGTATAGATTACCGCTCCTGCCAAAATCGAAACCATAAACATTGTAATGTGAAAAGCATCTACAAGCATAATGCCATCCCGCAATGACATAACAATCAATATACTTCCTACCAGAAGTTCTCCCAGTGCATCCGGTTGTAATTTTTCCGCAATCACCTGAAAAAACACATTCATAGGTCGAAGCATATATCGGTCAAAATCTCCCGACACTACCAAGCGCCAGGCAACCATCCAGATATTATCCGTAAACAGATGGTCTAAGCCTCTAGGAATCTGTGCAAATCCGTAAATAAACACCAACTGTTTGAAGGTCCATCCGCTCAACTCTGGTATCTGCTGGAATACTAAATATAAAAAGGCAATTCCCAAAAACTGTGTCAGGAAAAATCCTAACAATCCCATCAGGAAATCCACTTTGGATTGCATAATGCCCTTGAAAAACTGGGTAATAAGCACCCTGTATAATCTTGTATATCTTTTTACTGTATGCATGCCATCACCCCCCTAACACTACTAATCGTTTCGTTACTTTTTTCCAGATAAGGCTTCCCAAAAGGTATAAAAAGATTACCCAAGCCACCTGTCTTCCCATGACAAAGGCCAATTCACTGCCAGAGTATTTTCCCAAATAAATCATAACCGGCGTATAAACCATGGATGAAAATGGCAAAAAATCAAATATTTTCTGTGCCACACTTGGAAACATACTAAGCGGTATCAACTGTCCCATAAGGAAGCTAAGCATTGCCTCTTTTGCCATTAACATGCCGAATATGTAAGTGGTAAAGAATGCAACCATTCCAAAACAAAAGTCAAACAACAAGTATAGTAGGAAACTGAGGAAACTGCTCACCACGTAAAGCAATGCCGTCACCGGTGATACCACTTCCATTCCAAGAGCTTTTACTTTGTAGATTTCCATACCAATCCACACAAAGATTCCCGGGACGAAAAAGCGGTACACCATTTGTCCGGACGCTCTCCACATAAGACTTAACCGATAATCAATAGGCTTTATGAGATTCATGGCAACGGAACCTTTTACCACGTCTTCGCTTACCCAGTCTGCCAAAGTAATGGTTACAATGGATGATGTAACATAAACCATAAATACATAAATCACCATTTCATTCTTTGTCAGATTTCCAATGGTAGCCTTTCCGGAGCTTCCATAAATCGCCATCCATAAATAGTAATTAATAAAAGAACCAAACAAACTCACCAGAATAAACAGATAAAATGCACCTTTATATGACATTTGTCTCTTTAACTCATTGCTGGCAAATGGGAGATAAATCTTACAAAATTTCTTCATATACACCCCCCCTATTCATTTGCTGCAGCTTCCAATTCCTCAGCTGCCTGCTCCTTTTGTTCAAGGTAAATCTGTTTTACGATTTCTTCTAACTGTGTTTCCTCTATGCGAACGTCTTTCACATCCACCCGTTCCATAAGGATAGATAAAATCTGTGGAACCTTGATTTTTCTCTTATCAAAACTGATGGTAAATACGCTCTTTTCCCCATCATATTCCGTCTCATAAGCATCCTGTTCCACCTGTAACAATTCATCAAAAGCAATGTCCTTGACTTTATCATATTGACGAACTTCCACGGAAATGGAACGTTTCGTTCCATAGATTTCCTTCAAATGTTCCAATGTACCGTCATAAATTTTCGTACCTTTATCAATGATAATAATACGACGACACAATTCTTCTATATCTCCAATATCATGGGTAGTCAAAATCACTGTGGTTTTGTACTTTTCATTGATTTCTTTGATGGCTTCCCGAATGTTCTCTTTAACTACCAGGTCCAAACCAATAGTAGGCTCATCCAAATATAATACTTTGGGATTATGTAACAATGCGGCACCTAAATCTGCCCGCATTCTCTGTCCCAATGACAAGGTTCTAACCGGCTTGTCAAAAAATTCATGCAGTTCCAACACTTTGTTTAAAAACTCCATCCGCTCCTCATAGGCTTCGTCTGACACATCATAAATTTCTTTTAAAATGGTGAAGGACTCACTTAAGGGCAAGTCCCACCAAAGCTGTGTTCTCTGTCCAAACACGACTCCAATATTTTTTGCATTTTCATTTCGTTTCTTACAAGGGTCTACACCATTTACCAAACAACTGCCTGAAGTTGGCACCATAATACCTGTCATCATTTTAATGGTAGTAGATTTACCGGCTCCGTTGCTGCCGATATATCCTACAATCTCCCCTTCCCCAATAGAAAATGAAAT
>JAFORL010000050.1 GCA_017393285.1 Lachnospiraceae bacterium | reverse complement strand
TATATTCTTATATTCTTATATTCTTATTCTTGCCCAGCTTATATATATCTCTTCCAGCCGTCCCTATATAGTTCAAATTGTTTGATAGCTTACAACGAATCCTTCACCATACAGACACTGACGAAGCGATCCCTTCTATTGTTCTTCATCTGCTTGAAAAATTACTTCATCCTTGTAAACCAATCCAAATTTCTCTCTAGCCTGTTGTTCTATATAAGCATCCGTATCCGTATATTTCTTCATATTTTCAATTTCCTGCTTCTCTTCTTTTAACTTCTTTAAATCCTGTTTATACTTCTCTATAGTCTTCTTATTGGCTTTTACCTGTTGTTTGAGTCCCATGGTTTTATATGAGAATACTGCAAACAAAACCAATACAGCCAGGGCGATAATGCGCATTCCTCGTCTATTGGATGCATGTAATTTTTTCTTCTTTTTCTTCATAAATACGCCCTCCTTACAACCAAGCTACAGTATGTTAATACAAAACCAGTGTATTCCCCCACATTTATTACAACGAAAAGTCAACACGACTCACATCTTATTTATTATACCATTTTTTTACATACTCTGCAAGTTTCGTTTTTCGCTTTTTTCGTAGCCACAAAGATATTTTTCGTGGGTAATAACTGATATAATAAACCAGTAAATCACTTGGCCCCTTATGATAAACCAGCATACCCAGCCCAATACCCATCAGGGAAAAGCCCCGGATTACGCCACTATTGACCATATAGGTTAAAACAAACACTGCAATTCCACTGCAAAGCCAAAAGAAATAATCCTCAAAATAAATCCAAAATCTCCTATGGGGTATAACTAATCGAATAATACGGAGCCAGTCATAGACAAATCTGATTCCCATTCCCAAACAAATAGAAAGCAATAAAAATGTACTTTCATGCCGAATCATTTCCATAACAGTCCCCCTATTGAAAGAGCCTTTTTAACACACTACCAGTTTTGTGAACTTCCTGCTCATCTGCATAGGCAAAACTTTGAATTTCTCCATCGATTTCTACTTCACCTTTATCCACAGACAATTGTTTAACATGCAAATCTCTCCCCCGCAGCATCAATACTCCCAAGACGGTTTCCATCAATATTTCTGACGCATCAAAAGAAAGTACATCCTGCACCCCTGTCAATGCCATCGTTTTTCTATCGTGAATGATAATATTATGACTGACCGTTTCCCCATATTTTTCTTCCATACACCTAACACCTGCCCTGTCTGCTTTCTAACCATGTCAATAACCTTAGCCACTAACACTTGCCTGATCTGCTTTCTAACCATATCAATAACCTTAGCCACTAACACTTGCCCGATCTGCTTTCTAACCATGCCACTAACCCAGTTCGTTTACAGTGGCCTAAAGCCACACCAAAATGTATGCTTCCAGGTCTGACCAATCCCATTGCCAAAATGGATACTTATCCATTTTGCAATTCCAATACCCTTGCCTACCACTTCTAACACTAATAACTTATGCGGACAATCAGAATAATATGCCAATGAATTATATGTCAACAGATTCATAACTCCCCACAACCAACTAGGTCGGATGGATTTTTCTTGCCAGCTTACAATCATCCCCCCACCTTTTCACCGACTGATAAAACATATAGAAAAATGGGTACAACAAAGGGTTTTCTCTTCCACACACCATGATGTACCCATTTTCATTTATCTTGACATTTGTCAATTCTTACGCCTTCTCTGGTGGCATGTATCCAATCCAAGCCACGCTTACAAATATGTGAATAATTCTTTGGCTTCATCTTTTTTCACGGTATCCTGTACCTGCTCCACACGTACTTTTACGCTTTTATTTCCAAAAGCAATTTCTATAATATCCCCCGCTTTTATAGAAACCGAAGCCTTTGCCGTCTTCCCATTCACCATGACACGACCGGCATCACATGCTTCATTCGCCACTGTACGACGTTTGATCAATCGTGATACTTTTAAAAATTTATCTAAACGCATTTCCTTTTCCTTTCTTATTAAAATTGCTGTCACCCAATATATGAAAGTGAATTACTTCGCAACTTTATTACTTTTGCAATTTACCCTGACAGAGCTACTTGCTCATACAGGTCACATTTTCACGTATGCAAACAGAACTGCAAGCATGCATTCTCTTGATTACGGAAAACATTTTCATAGTAAAAGATAAGAGGTCTTCCCACAATGGAGAAGACCTCTCATCTTTTGTTCCTCACGAAACACTGCATATCTTATCATTCAAAAGAACAATTATTGATTTACAGCATCCTTTAAAGCCTTACCAGCTTTGAACTTTGGTGCTTTTGAAGCAGCGATCTTCATTGTTTCACCAGTTTGTGGATTTCTACCTTCTCTTGCTGGTCTTTCAGCAACTTCGAATGTACCAAATCCAACTAATTGAATTTTTTCACCTTGTGTTAATTCTTCTGTAACAACATCGATGAAAGCCTTTAAAGCCTTCTCTGAATCTTTCTTTGATAACTCTGTCTTTTCTGCAATTGCTGCAACTAATTCTGCTTTGTTCATGGATGAACTCCTCCTCTAAATAAATATAATGTAATCTGGAAACAAATCTACTTTGTCTCTTATCCTCTTTCCACACAGACACTCTTGTATCACTCGCGAAAAGTGTAAAAAGTACTTCTCTCTCAATCTTTGTAAGCACTTACACGTTTATTTATAACCGTTAAGCAAGCTTTTGTCAAGGAATTTTGGGTATTTCGTGTATTTTCCCAAACAAATCTACAATTTCACACAATGTTCTAACTAAATTTTGTAAAATTTGACTATAAAGTTATCCACAGTTCAGCCGAGCAGAAATGTAAAATCAAGCATTACGTGACTGCTCGCAGGCTAAGTAATGTGCGGTTTTACAAAAGTCCTTGCGATTCTTGTCATATAATGCTATGATGAAAAAGATGTTTTTATAGTAGACAAATATAGCTGATATGCAAGGCTTTCCCACCAAACTACCCCTATAAGGTGCGATGTTTGCATGGAAGAAAGCTACTACAGCAACACAGTATAGGAAAGTGAATTGCTCCGCGGCTTTGCTGCTTTCGCAATTCCAGAAAGGAAGACGCATATGACAACAAACGAAAAAGCATTACAACTTCATGAAGAATGGAATGGTAAAATTGAAACAACTGCAAAATGTCAGGTAAAGAACAGAGAGGATTTGGCGCTTGCCTATACCCCTGGCGTAGCAGAACCATGTAAAGTAATTGCAAAAGATAAAGAACAAGCATACAAATACACGATCAAATCCAACACTGTTGCCGTCGTATCTGATGGAAGTGCAGTGCTAGGTCTAGGAAATATCGGTGCCCATGCTGCTATGCCGGTTATGGAAGGAAAAGCTGTGTTATTCAAGGAATTCGGTGGTGTCAATGCATTTCCAATTTGTTTAGATACCCAGGATACAGAGGAAATCATCCGCACGGTTGCAGCTATCGCTCCTGTCTTTGGTGGAATCAATTTGGAAGACATTTCTGCACCTAGATGTTTCGAAATCGAAACACGTTTAAAAGAAATGCTTGATATTCCGGTTTTCCACGATGATCAACATGGCACTGCCATTGTCGTACTTGCTGGTATCATCAATGCTTTAAAAGTCGTAGGAAAGAAAAAAGAAGATTGTGAAGTAGTCATTAATGGAGCTGGTTCAGCCGGCATTGCCATTACTAAATTATTGTTAACCTACGGTTTTCAACATGTAACCATGTGTGATATTTCTGGTATTTTATCTAAAAAATCCGAAAACTTAAACTGGATGCAAAAAGAAATGATGGAAGTAACAAACCTTACTGGAAAGACTGGTACTTTGGCAGATGCCTTAAAAGGTGCCGATATTTTTGTAGGTGTTTCTGCACCTAATATTGTTTCCGCTGAAATGGTTTCTTCCATGAACCAAGATGCCATTTTATTTGCTATGGCAAATCCAGTACCTGAAATCATGCCAGATGTTGCTAAAGCTGCAGGTGCAAGAGTGGTAGGAACCGGTCGTTCCGATTTTCCAAATCAGGTAAACAACGTTGTTGCTTTCCCAGGTATTTTCAAGGGAGCCTTAGAAGGTCGTGCTACACAAATTACAGAAGAAATGAAATTAGCTGCTGCCAATGCCATTGCCGGTTTGGTTAGTGATGAAGAATTAAGCGATGTCAATATCTTACCACAACCATTTGACCCTCGTGTTGCAGAAGTAGTGAGCCAGGCAGTAAAATCCTTAATCTAACAAAATAAAGCCACAGAATGTACCCTTGCATGCAAATAAGGGCTGCCATAATAAGAAAACTTATACAGGAGTTTGTAAAACAATTACAAACTCCTGTTTTGTTTTTCTTAGTGTGACAGCCCCTTGTATTACTTTTAAAGCAACTGTTGCCCCTCTAAAAGTAAGCCCACCCTACAATTTGAATTTCGCAATGAAGTCCTTGATATCTCCTGCAGACGCAGACACTGCACTTGCACTTTCGTCTACATCACGACTTTCCTGGAATACCATTTCTGCACTTTCCGCCATGCGCTCTGTAGTATTGCTAACCTCTGTAGAGCTTGCTGACTGTTGTTCCGAAATCGCAGCAACCGAAGAAGCAATTTCGTTGACATGATTGACACGTTCCAACATATTCATGACATTCTGGCTAACCTTGTTCACATTATCAAAAATATCTTCAAAAGTCTTTCCGGTACGTTCTACATTATCTACACTAGCGGTAATCATATCCACATTATTCTTGGACTGTTCTGATAAATCGCTTACCTTTTCTACCATACTCTGCACAATTTCTGAAATTTGCTGTGCAGATTCTGTACTATTACTTGCCAATGCTCCAATTTCACTAGCTACAACCGCAAAGCCTTTTCCAGCCTCGCCGGCTCTTGCCGCTTCAATAGACGCATTCAAAGACAACAGATTGGTCTGTTCTGCAATAGAGCTAATGATTCCAATAATAGAATTGATTTGCTGTGCAGCACTTCCCAATTCACGTACTTTACAAAGCGTTTCTCGCATATCGCCAACATATTTTCTCATAGAATTTTTCATCTGACCAATCTCATCTTGTCTTCCTTCCGAGATTTCCACGCAAAAATCACCACCAGCAACCTGTGTAATGGTATTGGTCAAATCTGCAACTGGTGCACTTACCATTTTATACATAACTTGTAACACCAATAAAATCATCGCAACGATAGCTAAAACTGCAATGATAACCGCAATAAAAATAAACTGCTTCAAATCTTTAAAAATATAACTTTCTTCTACAGAAGAAATCATAACCCAATCGGTATCTGGTATTTCCACAAAGGTAATATAATACAATTTACCATTTACCTTCGCATTTACATACCAATCCCGTTCAGAAGGCACATAATCTTCTGGTGGCTCCGTTAGGAGCGGATTGCGAATACGGACAGCTGTGCCAACAGCTGCTTTTAAAGTAAAACTACGTGAAAACCTGACCCGTTACATAAAGAAAAACGATCCACCCCCTCGGATGAACCGTTTCCTATCTTCTCTAAGTCAGTAATTTTTGTATCAAATACCCATACACATCTTGACTTCTATCCCGCCATCTCATGCAGATTGCATTGGCTTCTTCTTCTGTAGACACTGTCAAACTCACTTCCAATGCATTGGTATTTCCATCTTTTATGATACACCTTGCGACAAATTCATTTTTATCCGTCTCAAAATAATCAGCAATCACATAATTTTCTGTACGCAACTCATTTTTCTTTTCTTCCAGGTACTCTTTCACATCTGCCTTGATGGCATCTGAAATTTCATTTATGCAATAGCCTAAAACCTCTTCTCCCTCTTTTTGAATATGCAAAATAGAACGATTGCGAATGGTCTCTACGAGAACGAAACCACCCTTCTCCAATTCCTTGACTACAGATTGGATGGTAAAAAAATTGGTATACTCTTTCTCCAACATAAAATTAGAAATCTGCGCATTTTCCATTGGTACACTTGCCTGATTTAACATATAAAGAATAATCAATTTGTACAACGTCACTGCATCTTGCATTTCTATCATCTCCCTCTAACTTTGTGTCCATTGTTTTCCTTGCCAACAATCTCTCTGCTTCATCTCCTTATGAATGGTATTCATCACGTGTTTCTTATGTTTACTCCATTCCGGTTCCAGCAATAATGCCTTTGGGCCATCCCCGGTAATTCGATGAATCACGATATTTTGTGGAACCCTCTCTATACATTCTAATATAAGTGCAACATATTTTTCAAGGGTGAATGTTTTAAAATAAGGCAACATCCGTTCTAAATCCGTCCCCCTCAACACATGCAAAAGTTGTAATTTCAAGCCTTCAATATGCCAGTCTGCCCCCTTTGACAAATAAGAAACTGTTTGCAGCATTTCCGCTTTTGACTCAAAAGGCAATCCCAAGATCACATGTACAATGACTTGCACGCCTATAGCATTTAAATTTCTTACCGCCTGCTCAAATACCGATAAAGGATATCCTCTGCGAATCAGACTCGCTGTCCGTTGGTGGATAGTCTGCAAGCCCAGTTCTACCCAAACCGGTTTGATTTGGTTCAACTCCGCCAGCAAATCCAAAACCTCCTGTGGCAAACAATCGGGTCTGGTACCGATGGATAACCCTACAATCTGCGGATGTGATATTGCTTCCATAAATAGTTTTCGCAAATAGGCAACAGGCGCATAGGTATTCGTATAAGATTGAAAATAAGCAATAAATTTATTTCCTACTGTCTTTGCTTTTCGAATACCTGCAATGGCTTCATCAATTTGCTGCGTTACGCACTCTCTTCTGGGTGCAGCAAAATCTCCAGAACCACCTGCACTACAAAAAATGCAGCCTCTATCATCCAAAGTTCCATCTCTGTTTGGACAGGTCATTCCTCCTTGTAAGGACACTTTATACACCTTTTCTCCGTAAGTTTCCTTCAAATAGGCATCTAAAGAATAGTAGGGTTTATCCAGCCACATTTTTCGTTCCATCTCTTTACTCCTCTGATTCTAACACCACAGTATCCCCATTTTTCTCAGCCTGATAATACTGCAACATTTCTTCAATATATTCCCATACTTCCTCCACACCAGTTTTTTTCAAGGAAGAAAACGGAATAATAGGTGTACCTGCTACACAACCTAAGGTTTTTCGGATGATAGCCAAATGTTTTTGTACGGCTCCTCTACTAATTTTATCTGCTTTGGTTGCCACCACAATTGGATTAAACCCATACTGAATCACCCATTGATACATTTCTACATCATTTTTTGAAGGTTCATGACGAATATCTACCAACAAGAAAATAATCCGAAGCTCCTTGGATTGCAGCAAATAATTTTCTATCATTTTTCCCCATTTTTTCTTGATTTCCTGAGATACTCTGGCGTAGCCATACCCTGGTAAATCTACAAAATATAATAGGTCATTGATATTATAAAAGTTAATGGTCTGGGTTTTTCCCGGTTTTTGAGAAGTTCTGGCATAGGATTTGCGATTCATCATACAATTAATCAAAGATGACTTTCCAACATTTGATTTACCTGCAAATGCAATTTCCAACTTATCATTTTTCGGTATCTTACTGGTAATGCCACATACGGTTTCTAAATTTACGCTTTTTACATGCATAGTATTCCTCTTTTCTATCGTTCTGCACTCTCTATATTACCTTTATTCACGGGGTATTTTATACGTGTTTATAAATAAAAATGTCATCCTACAAAGAAACGCAACCTGAAAACTACTAATATAAGCACATTTCTGGACTATTTTATGGTGTTGTCCTATGGTTTGACTTTAAGGATTAATGAAACACTTTGCAAACACTTCTTCCACCTGACTTACATATACAATTTCCAATCCCTTGGTAACATCTTCTTCTAATTCCTCTACGTCTGTTTGGTTGGCCAATGGCACGCATACCATTTTTGCTTTTGCCTGTTTGGCAGCCAGCAGCTTTTCTTTCAATCCTCCAATTGCCAAGACACGTCCCTGCAGTGTCAACTCTCCTGTCATAGCAATATCCTGTCTGACTTTTTTCTTGGTAATTGCAGATAAAAGAGCTGTGGCTATGGTAATTCCGGCGGAAGGTCCATCTTTTGGTGTAGCTCCCTCTGGCACGTGAATATGCACATCATTTCTCTGATAAAATTCTTGGTCAATATCATACTTTTTGCCAATGGAGCGGACATAGGATAAGGCAATTTGGGCAGATTCCTTCATCACATCTCCCAATTGTCCCGTCAGCTGTAACTGTCCTTTTCCCGGCATGGTATTGGCTTCAATCTCCAAGGCAGTGCCACCTACACTGGTCCATGCCAAACCATGCACAACCCCTACTGTAGCTTTTTTATTATTATTCTTCTTTTGATACTTTCTTTTTCCTAAATATTGGCCCACCTCAGCCAATGAAATCTGCCTTTTTTTCTGATGGACTGCCTCACGTAAAGCAGCTTGATCCAGTTTCTTTTCCTGTAATTCCACCAATAATTCTCTTGCCACTTTACGACAAATGGTTCCCAAACTTCTTTCCAACTTTCGCACACCAGCTTCTTTGGTGTACCCATTGATAATTTCCATCAGTGCTTTTTTATCAATGGAAATCTGTTTGCTATCCAAACCATTTTGCACCAATTGTTTTTTCCACAGATATTTTTTTGCAATCTGGTATTTTTCTTCCTCTGTATAGCTGGAAACTTCTATAACTTCCATACGGTCCAGCAAAGGTTGTGGAATCGTGGAGGTTTGATTGGCTGTACATACAAAAAATACTTCTGATAAATCCAAAGGCAATTCTACATAATGATCCACAAATTTTTGATTTTGCTCTCGATCTAATACTTCTAACAAAGCGGAAGCTGTATCACCTCTTTGATCCGTTCCCACTTTATCGATTTCGTCAAATAACAAGAGTGGGTTCTTCACTTTTGCCTGTTTAAGCGCATTGGCTATTCTTCCCGGCATGGCTCCCACATAGGTTCTACGGTGTCCGCGAATCTCTGCCTCATCTCTCACGCCCCCCAGACTAATTCGAACATAGACCTTATCCAAGGCCTCCGCAATAGATTTTGCAATAGAGGTCTTTCCTGTTCCCGGTGGCCCCACCAAGCACAAAATAGGACTATCTCCCCGTTCCTGCAACATACGAACTGCCAAGGATTCCAAGATACGTTCTTTCACTTTTTCTAAGCCATAGTGTCCACTTTCCAAAATCTGCTCTGTACGTGAAAAATCTTTTTCTTCTTCCTTTCGCAAGTCCCAAGGCAAAGCCAACAAGGTATCCACATAATTTCTCTGTACTGCCAATTCCGTTCCATTGTTTCCCAAGGATTGTAAACGATTGATTTCCCGTTGAATTTGCTCTTTGATTTGCTCGGAGGCTTGCAACTGGTCTAACTTTTCCTGTAATTGCTGGTTTTTGCTTTGGGCATCATTTCCCAATTCTTTCTGTATCACCTGCAATTGTTCCCGTAGCAAATAATCTTTTTGACTCTTGTTTACCCGTTCTTTCACCTTTTGCTGAAATTCCTGACGTAACTCCTGCAAATATACGATATTTGCCAATAACTCCATGATGCAGGCATATCGTTCACGAATATCCAAAGTTTCCAAGATTCTTTGTCGATCCGGTAAATCCAAAGGCAGAATCTTGCCCATTTCATCGATTAATCTTGGTAGGTTATAGATTTCCTCCACGCGCTGAATCGCCTTATCTGCAACCATATCCAATTGTGAAACAACCGAAGAGAATTGCTCCTTCAAAGCGATTACCATGGTTTTTTCTTCTACTTCAGATAGGGCATTTAAGGTATCGTCAGGTGTCTCTACCACAGCATATTGACAATTGTTTTGGTCTGTCATATGTAATAATACGGCACGATCTACCCCCATCACCATCACACGCATTGCTTCTTCCGGCATATGAAGCATCTGCTTTACTTTGGCTATGGTTCCTACTTGGTATAAATCCTCTTTGGAAGGTTTTTCCACATTATCCTTCTTTTGTGCCACTAAAAAAATAAATTGATCTGTATTTAAAGCTTCCTCCACCGCTTGTATGGCATCCGGTCGTTGAATATCAAAATGCATCAGCATTCCCGGTAGTATTAAATGATTCCGCAATGCAAGCAACGGCAATGTTCTCTTATTATTTTCCATATATTTCTCCCACTGACCTGTTACAAAAAAGCCACAAGTATCCCAAAAGAAAATGTCTGTAAACATTACCCTTCCAGCATATACCCGTGGCTCTCATTCTCTGTATCAACCTGTTATTATTCAAAAAACACATAAGAAACAAAAATGTAACACGTCTTGTTTCTATGCAATCTCATCATCATCTTTCAAACGTACTGTCTTTGGCTTCTTCGCTTTCTTAATTTCTGTCTCATCTGCATATTCCAAAATAGGTTTTCCCTTGCCTTCTACTGCATCTACAGTGATGGTACATTTACGAACAAGATTTTCTGAAGGAATTTCAAACATGGTATCCATCATCGTCTCTTCCATAATAGCTCGTAAACCTCTAGCACCTGTCTTTCTCTCTACGGAACGTTTTGCAATGGCGCGAATTGCATCTTCCTCAAATGCAAGCTCCACATGATCCATATCAAACAATTTCTTGTATTGTTTGGTAATGGCATTCTTAGGTTCGGTTAAAATACGTACCAAAGCATCTTCATCTAACAAATCAAGTCCTACACTAACTGGCACACGTCCTACAAACTCTGGTATCAAACCAAATTTCACAAAATCCTGTGGCAATACCTGCTTGAACATCTCGCCTACATTCTTCTCTTCAAATTCGGCTACTTCAGCATTAAATCCAATAGACTTCTTACCAATACGGGCCTCAATAATCTTCTCCAGACCATCAAAAGCTCCACCGCAAATAAATAAGATATTCGTAGTATCAATCTGAATAAATTCCTGATGTGGATGTTTTCTTCCACCCTGTGGTGGCACACTGGCAACAGTACCTTCCAAAATCTTCAACAAGGCCTGTTGTACACCTTCTCCAGATACATCACGGGTAATAGATGTATTTTCTGACTTACGTGTAACTTTATCAATCTCATCAATATAAATAATACCATATTCTGCACGTTCGATATCAAAATCAGCCGCCTGTATAATCTTCAACAAAATGTTTTCTACGTCTTCACCTACATAACCAGCTTCTGTTAAAGCAGTGGCATCTGCTATGGCAAATGGAACATTCAACAACTTTGCTAAGGTCTGTGCTAAGTAAGTCTTACCGGAACCGGTTGGTCCCACCATAATGATATTACTCTTTTGTAATTCAACATCCAGACTCTTCTCCATCAATACACGCTTATAGTGATTATATACAGCTACAGAAAGTGCACGTTTGGCTTCATCCTGACCAATAACATATTCATCTAGGAATTCCTTGATTTCCTTTGGTTTTAGTAAATTGATATCGGTATCATTTTCATAATTCTGAAATTCCTCATCCATAATCTCTGCGCAGATTTCTACACATTCATCACAAATGTACACGTCTGGTCCTGCGATAATCTTACGGACTTGATCTTGCGTTTTCTTGCAAAAAGAACATCTTATTGTCTGGTTCTCATCTTTATTTGCCATGGAACTACCCCTTTCCAATCTCTTACTGTCTGTTATGGATTATATTGTCAATTAAGCCATATTTCATAGCTTCTTCCGCTGTCATATAGTTATCGCGTTCTGTATCTCTGGCAATGGTTTCATAATCTTGACCTGTATTTGCAGCCAAAATTTCATTTAACTTCTTCTTTGTACGTAAAATATTTTCAGCAACAATCTGAATCTCTGTCGCTTGTCCTCTGGCACCACCTGATGGTTGATGAATCATCACTTCTGCATTTGGCAAAGCATAACGCTTTCCTTTTGCACCACTAGATAATAGGAATGCACCCATACTAGCTGCCATACCAATACAAATGGTAGATACATCACATTTGATAAAATTCATAGTATCATAAATAGCCATACCAGCGGTTACAGAACCACCTGGACTATTAATATATAAACTAATATCCTTTCCTGGATCTTCTGCCTCTAAAAATAGTAACTGTGCAACAATCACACTTGCTGATGCATCTGTTACTTCTTCTCCCAAAAAGATAATTCTATCCTTCAATAATCTTGAATAAATGTCATAAGAACGCTCTCCTCTACTGGTTTGTTCAATGACGTAAGGTACTAAACTCATATTCTTTCCTCCTCCTACAAATACATTCATGTCTTCTTAGAAGTCCACTCCAATTTATTGTATACCAAATCCTCACAGATTTCAACAACTTCTAAAAAAATATACAAGGGCTCGTAATCGCGCAGCTGTTTCTTTCATAAAGTGCCAGGTACCCCCCCAAAAAAAAGATCAAGAGAATGGTTGATCACTTCATTATCGAAGTTTTGAAAAAGTCTATTATAAAGCAGTACAGCCGAGAGTGGCAATCCACTCTCGGCTATATATCAAAAAGTTATATCATTTTATTTTTCAACTGCTTGATCAACAACAAAGTTTGCAGCTTTTTGTACTGCTAAATCTTCTGCAAGTCTCTTCTTTTGCTCTTCGCCAATCATTTCTTTAATCTTGTCTAATTCCATGTTGTAAGCTTCTGCCATCTTCTTCAATTCTTCTTCTACATCAGCATCTGTTGCTTCTAACTTTTCAGCAGCTACAATTGCTTCTAATACCAATCTGCTTTGGATTCTCTTCAAAGCTTGTGGCTTCATTTGCTCTAAAAATTGCTTTGGATCTGTACCTGTAAATTGGAAGTATTGCTCTAATGTAATACCTTGGCTTTGGATACGATTTGCAAAGTCATCAATCATTTGACGAACTTGTGTATCGATCATTGGTTCAGGGATTTCCATCTTTGCATCTTCTACAATCTTAGCTACTACTTCGTCTTCTTTTGCAGCACGAGCAGCATCTTCCTTCTTCTTTGTCAAGTCAGCTTTTACGCTTTCCTTGTATGCATCTAATGTATCGCAATCAGATACGTCTTGTGCAAATTCATCATCTAATTCAGGCAATTCTTTTGCTTTGATTTCTTTAATCTTAACCTTGAATAATGCTGGCTTACCTGCCAATGCTTCTGCATGGTATTCTGCTGGGAAAGTAACATTTACTTCTACTTCTTCTCCAATGTTCTTTCCGATTAATTGTTCTTCGAAGTTGTCGATGAATGAATGAGAACCGATTGTCAATGGATAATCTTCTCCCTTTCCACCTTGGAAAGCTTCTCCATCTACAAATCCTTCAAAGTCAATAACTGTCTGGTCTTTATCTTGTACTGCACGATCTGTAACGTTGATTGTTCTTGCGTTTTGTTCACGAACACGTTCAATCTCTGCATTGATGTCTTCTTCTGAAACTTGGATATCTGCCTTTTCTATTTCAATACCCTTGTAGTTTCCTAATGTAACCTCTGGCTTAACAGCTACTTCTGCTGTAAAGATAAATGTCTTACCAGCTTCCATTTGTGTTACATCTACGCTTGGTCTAGATACGATTTCCAAATCACATTCTTCCAATGCCTTTGCATATGCATCTGGAATAATAATATTTGCTGCTTCTTCATAAAATATATTGGCACCATATAATTTTTCGATAATCTTACGAGGTGCTTTTCCTTTACGGAAGCCGTGTACGTTCATTCTACCTTTATTTTTCTTGTATGCCTTTTCAATTGCTGCTTCAAACTCTTCTGCTGATGCCTCAATTGTAAGTTTGGCCATGTTCTTTTCTAACTTTTCAACTTGCAAACTCATGCTTCGTTTCCTCCTTGTATGTAGTAAACTACATCTGTTTTTTATTTATTCCGATATATATGAAGCCTACTCCACACATATCACCGACACAGACTCGCATATCACTCTCATGCCCACACAAAGCCTGTGTTACTATCTCATAAACGCAACACCCCCACCGTCTAAAGCCAATGGAATAGTGATAGCATTGTCTCGATTCCAAATTATAACACAAAAAGCCTCAAATTGTCTAGCACTTTTTTAGCTCCACTTTTTCTTTAAAATGTCAGCAACTTCTTTTACATATTTGGCACATAGGGCATCTGTTTCTGCCTCCACCATAACACGTACCAATGGTTCTGTACCACTTTGACGAAGTAAAATACGACCATCATTGCCCAATGCTTCCTCAACCTTCTTGGCAGCCTCCAATACTTCCGGATCCTCCATGGCAGCATTTTTGTCTGTAACCTTTACATTTTCTAACAATTGTGGGAAAATGGTTACTTCTCTCGTCAAATCAGACAAAGGCATCTTCTTGTTCAAGATGACTTCCATCAACATCAATGCAGTCAAAATACCATCACCGGTTGCTGCATACTTGCTAAAGATAATATGTCCGGATTGCTCTCCTCCAACAATATGATCGTTCTGCATCATATTTTCGTATACATATTTATCTCCTACAGCAGTCTTTTCATAAGAAATGCCCTTCTTATCAAATGCCTTATACAATCCTAAGTTTGACATAACGGTTGTTACTACTGTATTGTTGTTCAATTCCCCTTTTTCTTTCAGGTAGCAGCCACATACATATAAAATCAAGTCACCGTCTACCACATTTCCTTTGTTATCCACAGCTAAACAACGGTCTGCATCACCATCAAAGGCAAAACCAACATCCAACTTTTTCTGTTTTACAAATTCCTGTAATACTTCTATATGGGTAGAACCACAATCTGTGTTGATATTGGTTCCATCTGGATGATTGTTGATGACATAAGTCTTTGCCCCTAATGCATCAAACACACCTTTTGCAATTTCATAAGAAGAACCGTTGGCACAGTCCAGTCCTACACGCATGTCCTTGAAGGAACGAGTTGCCAAAGACATGAGATATCCAATGTAACGATTTCTTCCTACAATGTAATCTGTGGTGCGACCAATTTGGTCTTTGGTAGCAAATGGTAAGGTATCTTCCGGTGTATCAATATAGTCTTCAATCAAGGCTTCCACTTCTGCTTCTAACTTATGTCCCAAACCATTTAAAATCTTAATACCATTATCGTAATATGGATTATGACTTGCAGAAATCATAATACCACAATCAAAATCTTCACTTCTTACCACATAAGAAACACTGGGTGTGGTGGTAACATGTAACAAATACACATCTGCTCCACTGGCAGTCAAACCTGCAGACAAAGCATCTTCAAACATATAACTGGAGCGTCTGGTGTCTTTTCCAATTACCACTCTTGCTTTATGCTCTTTTCCATAATAATTTCCCAAAAAACGACCGACTTTATATGCATGCATCACGTTTAATACAACGTTTGCCTCCCCACGAAATCCGTCTGTTCCAAAATATTTACCCATTGTAAATGCCTCCATTTATTTTTTCAATTCATTTTCTGCTTACAACTGTCTATCTTTGCATGTTACCCAAAAAGGCTTCTTTGTATATGCAAACTAGCCACTTTATTCTATCACAGTGTTTTTCCCTTGTAAAGAGACGGAAGGAGATTCCCTTGCACCTCCTCCCAGCCTAAATCCTCTTCTACTATTTTTTCCGGTGCAATCACATTCTGGTTGTAAGCAAGTACCAGCTTCATATAAGCAGCCACAAGAGAACAATGATATAAAAATCCATTTACAGACTGAGCCAGATTGGTCTGACTTTCGTACAACTGAGACTGTTCTCTCTTCATGGAAGCAAGATAAAGTGGAATCTGCTGCTTCTGGCAGGCATCTGCAAAAGCCGAGAACTGATAACCGGTTCCTTGGGTACAAACCGTACCTGCGTGGTAGGTATAGTGAAGTACCGCTGCTACCGCAGGAGGCAGTTGCAGACATGGGTAAAACATGCCCGGATAGGGTTGCACTAGTAAAATCTCTTTTTCAAAATGCAGACTTCCTTTCTCAAATATCCTTGTTTTTTTCTTTTGCATAGCTTCCTGCAAAAGAACATCTGTAATCTCCAATTTCCCACTATCTAAGAAAATCTGTCCAAATCTTTGATTGCCTGCACTACCATATTGGTCCACAATGTTATCCGCCGGCAAAAGTCTCGTCCCCAGATGTAATTCCATTTCTGCTTTATCATTTTCGTAAACCACATACACACCTGCAGAAATTCCTGCCTCTATTGCCAGAATAGCCCCCCGCAGATTTCTCACGCCATTGCTGCGCAAATGCCCCACTGGATAATTGCTGGCAATACACATAAGCGGACAGGTAATCCATGGATAGACCATACCCAGCAAAGCACTGGTATAAGCCAGTGTATCGGTTCCATGTGCCAGAATCACACCCTGATAATCAGAAAATGGAAAATCCTCAAAAAAATCTACCAACTGCTGCCACTGTATTTTTGAAAAATTTTCACTCAACTCCTGCATGGGCGAAAAAACCTCCAACTCAGCCTTTCCATATTGTTTTTCGTAGGCTTCTACCAAACGGTAGACCGACTGTTTTCCCGGCACAATTACCTGTCCTTCCACCTGACTGCCTATGGTCCCTCCTGTTAAAATCAAAGCTATTTTTTTCATCCTATCTATTTTGTCACCCAAAAGCTATGGTGGAACAATTTCCCACTTGTCTTTTGAAAGACTTCTGCTACTCAAAATGTGATGAAACATACTCACATTGAGATGATTTGCTACAATCTCACGATTTGTAGTTACTGCTTCGTTGTGTCCGATTTTGGTCATCCGAAGATTATTTCTACTTTCGTTTATATAACACTCCACAGTCGTAAATTCCCGGCTAAGCCACCGGTACATATCTATGATTGCTTGATTATGCTACTTCATAGATTGTCGCATCTCTT
>JAFORL010000049.1 GCA_017393285.1 Lachnospiraceae bacterium | reverse complement strand
GAGTTGTAGTAAGGAGTTAGCGCATTATGAGGCTACCTTACATTTGATTGAGAAATTTCACAATACAAAGGAGCATGTAAATCAGATTCATGAGATTGCAAAGCATATACGTAAGACTAGAAATATAGATGATATAGAACAGATTGAGGTCTTATCCAATCAGATTTTGGATATGCTATAAAAGTAGCATGCCAGTCATAGCCATGGATATCATAATCTGGATTTTTGAGAATGATATCTTACATGGTTTCAGCTGATTGGGGAGAGGAGTAGATATGGCGTTTGATAGTTTGACAGATAAGCTACAGAATGTTTTTAAAAATCTTCGAGGTAAGGGAAGATTGACAGAAGCAGATGTGAAAGCGGCTTTGCGAGAAGTAAAGTTAGCCTTATTGGAAGCGGATGTTAATTTTAAAGTCGTAAAAGATTTTATTAAGGCAGTGCAAGAGCGTGCAGTTGGACAAGATGTTATGAACAGCTTGACACCGGGACAGATGGTAATCAAAATTGTAAACGAAGAGATGGTTAAACTTATGGGAAGCGAGACTACGGAGATTGCCTTAAAGCCTGCCAATGAGATTACTGTAATTTTGATGTGTGGTCTGCAAGGTGCTGGTAAGACAACAGCTACTGCAAAATTGGCTGGACAATTTAAGAAAAAGGGTAGAAAACCACTTTTGGTAGCTTGTGATATTTATCGTCCGGCGGCAATTCAGCAATTACAGATTAACGGTGAAAAACAAGGCGTGCCTGTGTTTACCATGGGTGATGGTCACAAGCCGGTTAATATTGCAAAAGCAGCGATGGAGCATGCACAAAAGAATGGTAATAATGTTGTTATTATCGATACAGCAGGTCGATTACATATTGATGAAAACATGATGGAAGAGTTAGTAGAAATTCGTGAGAATGTGAATGTAAGCCAGAGTGTTTTAGTAGTGGATGCCATGACAGGTCAAGATGCAGTAAATGTTGCACAGACCTTTCATGAAAAAATAGATATTGATGGTGTTATTCTAACGAAGTTAGATGGTGATACCAGAGGTGGTGCTGCACTTTCTATTCGTGCAGTTACCGGAAAGCCTATTTTGTACATTGGTACAGGCGAAAAATTGACGGATTTGGAGCAGTTTTATCCTGATCGAATGGCTTCTCGTATCTTGGGTATGGGAGATATTTTGACATTGATTGATAAGGCGCAGGCTGAGATTGATGAAGAAAAAGCCATTGAATTGGAAAAGAAGATCCGTAAAGCTGAGTTTGATTTTAATGACTTCTTAGAGCAGATGAATCAGATGAAGAAGATGGGTGGATTGACAAGTATATTGGGAATGTTACCTGGTATGGGCTTGCCAAAGGATATTGATATTCCAGAGGATGCTACCAAGGGTGTAGAGGCAATTATTTTATCTATGACCATGGAGGAACGTACCAATCCTAGCATTTTAAATCCATCGAGAAAAAATCGTATTGCAAAAGGCGCTGGCGTGGATATTGCAGAGGTAAACCGCGTTGTGAAGCAGTTTGAACAGATGCGTAAGATGATGAAACAGATGTCAGGTATGATGTCTGGAAAGAAAAAAGGTAGGTTTAAAATGCCATTTGGCTTTTAAATAATATAAGATTACAAGGCAGAAAGTGGCTTAGGTAATCTCAGATTAGTGCATTGTGCTATACTGATCTACAGAGTGATGTGTTTTAAGTTCATATATGAATGCATCACATTTGGATGACACGCAATCATTTGCTTACTTCGTTATTGGCATATAAGTGATAGAAGAAGCAGGTATGTATTTTACAAGTTGTGTGTTGCATGTATGCTTAATACGGGTTCCCATACCAATTGGTATTTTCCCGTTACATATAATAAGGAGGTGAAATCGAAGATGGTAAAGATTAGATTAAAAAGAATGGGACAAAAGAAAGCACCTTTCTATAGAATCGTAGTTGCTGATGAAAGATCTCCAAGAGATGGTAGATTTATTGAAGAAATCGGTACTTATGATCCAAATCAGGATCCTAGCGTATTTAATGTAAATGAAGAAGCTGCTAAAAAGTGGCTTGCAAATGGAGCTAAGCCAACTGATACAGTAGGTAAATTGTTAAAAATCGCTGGTATTATGTAGTGTTACAGTAGAGGCAGTTGAAAATCTTTGGTTTCCAACTGCCTCTTTGTAAATTTGTTTGTATATTATGAAATTTCATGTTATGATATAATTGATAGGAAACTATTTGTAGTAACAGTTCAATCGCTCTATTGAAACTATTTTGTGTATTTGGTATGATAGGAATGGAATTGGTAAACTGTTACCATTTGTTTTATGGATAGAAATAGAGAATAAAGAGATTTGGAGGTGTAGGGGATGAAAGAATTAGTTAAAGTGATTGCAGAAGCATTAGTAGATGCACCAGATGAAGTACAGGTAACTGAAAAAGAAACGGATAAGGGGCTTGTAATTGGTTTGAAAGTCGCTGATGATGATATGGGAAAAGTGATTGGAAAGCAAGGAAGAATTGCAAAAGCCATTCGTACGGTAACAAAAGCAGCAGCTGCAAAGGAAGAAATTAAAGTAACTGTTGAAATTCATCAGGAACAGGAAGTATAGAATTGTACGGGACGGGGTGACCGTCCTTTTTTCCTTTTATGGAGCTATAGATGTTCTTAATTGGATACAGAGAATTGTTTCGTTGTCTTGCAATGGGATATAACGAGTGAAGAAATATAACAAAACGTAAGGAGAGGCAATAATGGAAGATATGTTAAGAGTAGGTGTCTTTGCCAACACCCATGGTGTACGAGGTGAAATTAAAGTATTTCCAACAACTGATGATGTAAAAAGGTTTAAAAAGTTAAAAAAAGTATATTTGGAATTAGGAAAAGAAACATTAGAGTGGGAAATACAGAGTGTAAAATTCTTTAAAAATCTTGTTATATTGAAATTCAAAGGAATTGATAATATCAATGATATAGAGAAGTATAAAGGAAAAGATTTACTGATTAAGAGAGAACAGGCGCTTCCTTTGGTGAAAGACGAATATTATATTTGTGATATTATAGGCGCAGAAGTAGTAGAGGAAGATGGAAATACAGTAGGAACCTTAAAAGAGGTATTACAAACAGGTGCAAATGATGTGTATGTGGTAGCGACGAAAGAAGGAGATGAAATTCTTTTGCCGGTTATTCCAGACTGCGTAAAAGACCTGGATGTAGAAAAAAAGGTTGTAACTGTACACATTATGGCTGGATTGAGAGGATAAAGGAGAAGATCAAGATGCATTATCATGTACTAACCTTATTCCCGGATATGATTACACAGACAATGAGTCATAGCATAACTGGAAGAGCACAGCAAAAGGAATTATTGCATTTGCAAGTAACAGATATTCGAGATTTTTCACAGAATAAATATCATAAAGTGGACGATTATCCTTATGGTGGTGGCGCTGGTATGGTTATGGAGCCGGAACCTGTATTTTTGGCTTATGAATATGTGTGTCAGCAGGTGGAACAAGAAGGTAGAAAGAAACCAAAAGTGCTTTTTATGACACCACAAGGAAAAACTTTGACGCAGAATATGGTGGAGACATATGCAAAAGAAGAAGATTTGGTTTTTTTATGTGGCCATTATGAAGGTATTGATGAACGTGTGTTAGAGAGCATTGTTGACGAAAATGTATCCATAGGTGATTATGTATTGACAGGTGGAGAATTGCCGGCCTTGGTTATGATGGATGCCATTTCTCGTTTTGTTCCGGGGGTTTTACATAATGATGTATCAGCTATTACGGATACCTTTACAGGATCTTTGTTGGAATATCCGCAATATACACGACCGGTGCAATGGAGAGAAAAAGAGGTACCGCCCGTGTTATTATCCGGACATCATCAAAAAATCGACCAGTGGAGAAGGCAGCATTCCTTGCTTCGCACATTTACACAACGTCCTGACTTGTTTGAAAAAGTAGAATTTACCAAAGCTGATTGTAAGTGGATGCGAACACAGCCTGTTTTTCCAGTTGATTTGGTGAATACAATCGAACAAAAATTAAAGAAACCAAAAGAATAATCCTCGCAAATTTGCAAATTGCTGAGTCATTAGGAAATTGCTGAGCCATTAGGAAATTGCGCAATGCATCCTATAATCAAATAGACTGAAGTGTCAAGAAAAATCGCTGATTGAAACGTCAAGAAAAATAGCTTGCTTTTGTTGAAAAATTATGATATAATTTTTTCTGTTGTGATAAAAAAAGATGGTCCGCTGTTACAGAATGTATTAAGAACATCTCAATATTAAAGGAGGTTCACATCATGAACAATATTATTAAGAGCATCGAAGATGCACAATTAAAGAACGAAGTTGCAGAATTCCACGTAGGAGATACTGTAAAGGTACACGCTAAGGTAAAAGAAGGAAACCGTGAAAGAATTCAGGTTTTTGAGGGAACTGTTTTAAAGAGACAAAACGGTGGAATCAAAGAAACATTTACAGTTAGAAAGAACTCTAACGGTGTAGGTGTAGAAAAGACTTGGCCAGTACATTCTCCAATCGTTGAGAAAATTGAAGTTGTAAGACGCGGTAAAGTAAGACGTGCTAAATTATTCTATTTACGTGATAGAGTTGGTAAAGCTGCTAAGGTAAAAGAATTGGTAAAATAATAAAACTTGATACGCCAGTTGGTGTAAGCGTGTTTAAGAATAATGAACATAGAAAACAAGGGGCTCATGTAACGAGAACCTTGTTTTTCTTTATTTTGAAAGCCTTATATGAACTTCATTCAGATGCTTTATTCTTTTTGCCTTTACAAATGCTGGAACAAATAGTAAAATGATAATGAAACCGACATATTGGAGAGATTAATTATGGATTTTGGATATAGAGAACGAAGAGAAGGTGTATTTCAGCAAATATTGTATGAATGGCCAATTTTAGTGATTGAAGTTGTTATAGCAATTTTACTCGCTTTTTTATTTGCTAGATTTGGGGTAGAAAAAACTACAGTATCAGGTGTATCTATGACACCGGTTTTAGAAGAGCAGGATACCATTCTGATTAACAGGATGGCATATAAGATTTTGTCACCTAGACGAAATGATGTGATTGTATATCAAAAACAGGAAAAAGAACACAGTTATTATTGTGTACAACGTGTTGTTGCATGCCCTGGAGATACCGTACAGATTAAAGATGGGGTTTTGTATGTGAATGGCAAGAAAGAAAAAAAGAAACATACACCTATGCTGACTGCAGGGATTGCCGAAGAAAAGATTACCTTGTCAAAGGGAGAATATTTCGTATTAGGAGATAATCGAAATCAAAGTGAAGATAGTCGATATTCTAGTGTGGGGATGCTCACAAAGAAAAATATTGTAGGAAAGGCATGGCTTCGTTTACGTCCTAAATTTGGATTGGTTAGTTGGATTTCCTATAATACAAAAGAAAAACAGGAAGAAATGGAGTAAAAAATATGCATTTTCAATGGTACCCGGGACATATGACAAAGGCAAAGCGTATGATGCAGGAGAACATTAAGTTAATTGATGTAGTGATTGAATTGGTGGATGCGCGTGTGCCTATGAGTAGTAAGAATCCAGATATAGATGAGTTGGCAAAAAATAAATCCAGAGTGATTTTGTTGAATAAAAACGATTTAGGGGATCGTGTAAAAACAGAAGAATGGAAGCAATATTTTGAAGAGCAGGGCTATTTTGTAGCTATGGTTAATTCTAGAAATGGGAATGGCGTAAAGGCTGTACAAAATATTGTGATGGACGCTTGTAAGGAAAAACTGGAAAGAAATCGCAAGAGGGGGATTATCAATCGTCCGATACGTGCTATGATTGTAGGTATTCCGAATGTTGGTAAATCTACTTTTATCAATAGTTTTGCGGGAAAAGCCTGTACAAAGACAGGAAATAAACCAGGTGTAACAAAGGGAAAACAATGGATTAAATTAAATAAAAATGTTGAATTGTTAGATACACCAGGTATTTTATGGCCAAAGTTTGAAGACCAGATGGTTGGCTTACGATTGGCAATGATTGGTTCTATTAAGGATGAAATTTTAAATATTACAGATTTGGCAATTTCTATGATTCAATTTATGCAGGAAAATTATCCCAATGAATTACAGGAGCGCTATCAATTGGAAGAGATAGAAGCAGAACCAGTTTCTATTTTAGAAGAAGTTGCTAAGGTACGGTCGTGTAAAAAAGCTGGTGATTTACTTGATTTAGATAAGGCAGCTACCTTGTTAATGGAAGATTTTCGAAGCGGAAAATTGGGGAAAATCACATTGGAACAGGTGTCTGCACTTTCTCAATAGATCGTATTTTTATGTCCTACCTGCGCTTTAGGGTGTGAAAATGTTTTTGTAGTGAAAAGTATATTTCGTTGCTTAGGAGAGTATAGGATATAGATGAGGGGGATGCGCATGTTTGATGAGAAAATTGTGGATAATAGCATAAAAGCATGCAAAGAGTTAAAAACCTATTATGGAACCCGGGTGTTTTCGCATCCGGAAAATATTTTTGATTTGGATACTTTTTTAGAATTCGCGGAAGAAGAGGCAGAAGAAGAAAAGGTGCCCGGAATGGATGTAGAATTCGAAAGAAAGTTAGAGGAAGCATTGGACTATGGTGAGAAGTTGCGAAGTGAAGAAGGGAGACCTTCCGTTGTAGAACTTGCCAGAAAGCAGATGGGATTACCAACAGAGCTGACTGACGAAAAGTGGATGGAATCTGCACCATCCAAGAAGGTAAATGCAAAAAGGGAACTTGCACAGCCGGAAAAACCATTTTTTGAGGATTCTGAGACACAGGTCCATACGACGACAAAGCTAGAAGGTTTTGAAGTCAGTCAAGAAGAAATGTCAAGCAGGCAAGAAGAAAATGCATCTGAACAGGTAGCCCAAAAGAAAAAAGAAAAGAAAAAG
>JAFORL010000048.1 GCA_017393285.1 Lachnospiraceae bacterium | reverse complement strand
GTTGAAACAGTAGAGGCAGGTGCTAACCGTGTAGAATTGGATTTGGATCATGGAGATTTTTTGGTGCAATTGGAAAAAGAGAGAGCGGAAGCAGATTCTACATATATTGATTTGAATAAAAAATGGATTAGAGATTATCGTTTTGAATTAAAAGAACCAAAAATTGTAAATGCAGGAACAGCGATAACTGCAGAACAGTTGGAAATTCAAAAAAAGAAATTGCAACATGTGCAAGATGTATTGCAACATGTGCAAGATGTATTGCTTGCTTCTGACACAACTATGGCAGATATTGCAAAGGTAATTGATTTGGATTCTTTTGTAAATTATTATATTTTTGCTGAATATATGAAATCGGTAGATGCCGGATACAGTTCAGTGTATTTTTATTACAAGGATGGAAAATTATATGCAGCTCCAGTATGGGATTTTGACCTCTCTATGGGTAATGCAGGTAGTTACTATACATATGATACAGGTGCATCTTTGAATTATCATAATTGTTCGAAAGAACAATATGGTCAGGGGGCCTATCTGAAATTCGGAAGTGCAAAGGGATTTGTTTCTGATAAATCATTTTTTGAAGCCTTGTTAAAGCAACATGGATTTCAATATTTGGTTCGCAATCGTTATAATGATGTAAAATCTATCTTGACAAATGTATATGCGGATGGGGGATTGATCGATACTCTGGAACAAAGTTATCAGGAGGATTTTGCAAGAAACTATACCGTTTGGAAGGTTAGAGATTCTAAAAATTGTGGTACGGCACCTGTAGTGGAAAATGTTCAATTGCCTGTAAGTATGCGTTATCCGGAAGTAGATTATGAGGATAATGTGACCTATTTGAAAAATTGGTTAAAAAATAGAATTGCATGGTTGGAAACCGGTAAACTTACAGGAGAGACAACCAGTTCGGATAAAGGCTGGAATGTTGCCAATTGGAAGAAAGATTATCGTCAGTTGTTTGATATTTTGAATAAGGTAGTGAACCTGGATGCAGACTTATATAGTAATTATGATGTTGTGCAGGCTGAGTTGCAAGCAGGCATAGTTGCAGCTATTGAGGCAGATCAGACGGGAATTGCACAAACGCAGGTGGATGCAGCCACAAAACAATTGCTTGACGCTTATGCAAAATTAAAAGTAAAGACATACAATACCTTAACCAGTTATGAGTTTACCGGAGGGATAGCAGATACAAAAATTCCAAGTAGAGATGAGGATAATGCTTATGTCACAACAGAAGAAACTGGTTTGAAAGTCGGTTCTACCTTGGCAGGGCATGTAGTGGGTGAGAAAAATCGTACCTTACGCTGGTCCGAGGAGGATAATTATTTAGATAATGGCTTATATGGGGTTGCACCAGTATTAGAGCCAAAGAGTGAAGTAAATAATGGCGCTTGGGGAACAAAAGGAGAGGTATATTTCCAAATAGAGACTTCCACAAGAGGATATAAGGATTTGCGCTTTACTGCTTATTTGGGAGCTTCTAAAAAAGGTGCCAGAGATTATCAATTACAATACAGTTTGGATGGAAAAACCTTTACAGATGTGGAAAATGGTGCGTATCGTATTACCAATAATAAACGCATGGAAAAAGCCTATGATGCAATTGCTTTACCGGAAGCATTGGAAAATCAAAGAACTGTGTATTTGAGAATAGTAGTTGCGTCAGATTATAAAGTGAATGGAGATACCGGCTTCTTTGGAGGTACTGGTGGAGAAATTGCCATTAATCACATTTCTCTTGTGTCGGGAGATGAGGCAGAGATGACGTATGCAGATTATGATGCTGCTTATGCCAACGCAAAACAGCTGGATGCTGATAAGTATCTTGATTTTACTGCTGTGCAGAATTTATTAGATCATCCATTGGATAAGGCTAGCACTTCTATGACACAGGAAATGATTGATGCAGCTACGGATCAGTTACAGGAAACTGTGTCAAAATTGCAGGAAAAGAAGATATTTACCATTACTTTTGTGAAGTATGACCAAGAAAAAGAGGTAATTACATACAGAGAAGGTGATGCATTTGTGTTCCCGGTTGTAGCTCGTGATGGATATACCTGCAAGGGATGGTATACGGATGCAGCTTGTCAAAATCCTGTACAAGCATTAACAATCCCTACAGAAGATACCACTTATTACTGTGGTTGGGAGGCTGTGACACCATCTGTTGAGCCGACAGTTGTACCAACAGCGACACCTACCGTTGCTCCAACAGCTACACCAAAAGTAACACCAACAGTAGCTCCAACAGCTACGCCAACTGTAAAACCGACAGCGACGGCAGCCCTAACCGCTATGCCAACTGTAAAACCGACAGCGACAGTAGCTCCAACGGCTACGCCAACCGTAAGACCGACAGCGACAGTGACTCTAACAGCAACACCAAATACAGAGCCACAGGTGATTACCTATGTACAAGAAGCAACAAATGCAACCACAGCGCCTACTGTTACAGTTGAGAAACAAAAAGCACCGGATAATAAAGCTGTTTCGCTTATACTTCGTGGTGTTTATAAAAAAGCAGCAAATAATAAAAAAGCAGCAGAAGTAAATTGTGTGAATCCTACAGAAATTGTTTTATATACCAAAACTTATACAAAAGCTAAATTAAGTGTGGAGATGATTTCTAACGATAGTCAAGAAGCTACTGTATGGGCTAGTTCGAAAGAAAAAGTTGCATCTGTATCAGATACAGGAGAAGTTACAGCGCATAATCCGGGAACTACATATATTACAGCAAGAGTAGGCAGTACTTCTGTTTGCTGTAAGGTTATTGTGCATAAATCCAGCCTTGAGGTAGGAAAGACAAAGCTTGTTTTGAAAATGGGTAAGAAAAAAGCAATTAAAGCAGGTGTTTCTCCAGTTGGTATAATTGCTTATAAATCAAGTAATAAAAAGGTAGCAACTGTTTCGAAATCTGGAGTGATTGTTGCAAAACGCAAAGGTACAGCTGTAATTACCGTTTCATGTAATAGTTTAAAGAAAAAAATCAAGGTAAAAGTGAAATAATAGTGATTGACTTATGAAATGTGAATTGGTATAATAGGAATGTGTTTATAAAAGTAATATTATTTTGATTTATGGAGGGAATTACACATGAGCAAAGGTACAGTAAAGTGGTTCAATAATCAAAAAGGTTTTGGCTTTATTTCAGATGAAGTTGGAAATGATGTATTTGTACATTTTTCAGGACTTAACATGGAAGGTTACAAGACTTTAGAAGAAGGCCAATCAGTAGAGTACGAAGTAGTAGAAGGTGCAAAGGGACCACAAGCTACAAATGTAACTGTATTATAATCAATATACGCTTTTCATGTACCTTACTTTTTATCGTATGCGCGAACAGTGAACAATTAGGACATTGATAAGATAGTTTGTGATACAAATAGAGAATAATGTACCAAAAGTTGGATTGATTACAAAGACTGCTCGAAGGGGCAGTCTTTTCTTCTGTATGTGCATGCTATAATAAATGAAAGAGAAAATATACCATGGGGGTGTGTATATGCAAACTAGCATAAAAAAACAATTGGCAGAGATGATATCGGATTTGGATTTTCCAATGCTGTTCTATGTATATGAAAGCAATGCCTTATTAGCTGTAAATGCAAAGGCGAATAAAATATTACAGGAGGCTGGTTATAAGGATAGTGAGGAGTTTTGGCTCAAACAGTCTAAAGTGCAACTATCAAAGGAATGGCTGAAACAAGGTGGAAGTCAATGTTCAAAAAGTGTCCTGCAGACAAAAGATGGTACATTGTTAGACATTGAGAAAGAAATCTTTGTGATTACAATAGGGCGGGAACATTTGGTTATCTGTTTGTTTGAAAAAATAGAAAAAGAGGCATTTTCTATAGAAAATCGTATATTCTTGCCAGGAATTATGTGGTATCCGGGTACATCTAATGCGCCTATATATAGTTTGGCAGTGCAAAGAGGAGCAGAACACTTCAAAAAAGTCTTTCACCAGAAACAGCGTGCAAAGGAGCAGGATTTAGAACGGTATGATGCTAGTATGAATCTAGTGACAGCGTTATTGGAAAGTGATGAAGCGGTATATGGGAAAACCATACAGATGGATTTTAACCCGGATCGCAATGGCTTTGTTAGCGTGAATTATCTCCCTATACATGGAAAAGACAATCTACTTTTGGGTCGATTGTTAATCGGACAACCAATTTTTACGCAAAAAGAATACAAAAAACTGGCAGAACAGATTTGGGAAGAAAAGCAGGCATTGTTGCTTCATTGCATGGATGAAGATAAGATTTTATTTTGTGTGGAAAAGACATCTCCCTATCGGATCAAAAAAGTTTCCGCCAATGTAGAACTTTTGGGCTATCATGCGGAGTTGCTGTATCAGCAGGAAGCATCTTTGTTGGATTTGATATTTTTAGAAGATGTGCAACGGGTTCAAGAGGAATTGAATCAGAGAAACAAAAAATCTTGTTTATGCAATAAGCAAAAATATCGTATTTGTGATGCGAAAAAAGAAGTGCAATGGGTAGATACGGAATTATATGAATTCTTTAGAGGGGAATCTAGTGATACCCTTTATATTGTTATGTATAAAGCGATGTTAGAGGACAAAGAAGAGGCAAGATTTAGTACGAAAAGAGAGGCCTATTATGATATATTGACGAGTTTGCCTAATCGTATGAAATTTGAAAGAGAAGGGGAGCAGTTGATACGGGCTGCCTTGGCAAGTAGAAAAAAAGGCTATGTAATCGCGATTGACTTAGACGATTTTAAACATATCAATGAAGGTTTGGGTCCGGAATATGGGGATTCTCTTTTGGTTGCTATTGCAGAGGCATTAAATGCAATTCCACAAGTACATAATTATTGTTATCGTATAGATGGGGATGAATTTTTACTGTTTGTACGAGGGGAATATGAAAAAGAAATCGAGCATATTATCCAACAATGCTTGGAAATGTTTCGATCAAATTGGAAAATAAAAGACAAGGACTGTTTCTGTTCGGTGAGTATCGGGATTACAGAGTATCCTAAGGATAGTGTAAAAACCAAGGAATTGCTAAAGTATGCAGATGCGGCAGTATTTGAGGCAAAAAGAAAGGGAAAAAATCGAATTCAGCATTATAAGAAAGCAGTATTAAATACTTCTGTGGAGCGGGTAAATTATGAAAAATATTTACGTAAAGCCATAGCAAAAGGCTGCATGGAATTTGTAATGTTTTTTCAGCCGGTTGTGACTGCACAGACCAAAGAATTGGTTTCTGCAGAAGCGTTGGTTCGTTGGTATAGTCCTGAATTGGGCTTTATTGCACCAATTAATTTTATTTCTTTGTCTGAATATTTAGGTTTGATTGTACCTTTGGGAGAGTATGTTTTACAACAAACTTTTTTGCAATGTAAGTATTGGAATGATCAATACAATCCTGATTTTAGAGTAAGTATCAATTTGTCGGTAGTACAGTTAGTACAACCCAATATTGTAGAACGTATTCTTGAAATTGCAAGAGCAACACAGGTTCGTACGGAAAATATTATTTTCGAAGTAACAGAAAGCTTGGCAATCGAAGATATGGGGATTATGAAGAAAGTTTTACTACAGCTAAAGGAAAATGGCTTTCGTATCGCTTTAGATGATTTTGGAACCGGTTATTCTTCCATCAATCATATTATGAAAATGCCATTGGATTATATAAAAATAGATAAGAGTTTTGTGCAAGGTTACGGAACCGAACAATTTAATCCAAGAATCTTAAGTGCGACTGTAGAATTGGCCCATAGTGTCAATACGGAAGTGGTTGTAGAAGGTGTGGAAACCATTCAACAGATGGAGTTTCTTATGTTTTTAAACGCAGATAAGATTCAGGGATATTTGTACGGAAAGCCTATGCCAGCGGAAGAGTTTGAGAGTAAATTTTTTGGAGGAAAATAAATGAGCGTAGATACAAATCGAGCTTTGGAGCATATGCAAATTTTGGTTGTTGATGACAATGAAGTAAATACCATGGTAGTTGCCAGTATGCTAGAACAGTACAATATGCAGGTGACAGAAGTATATGCGGGGAAAGATGCGATTGAAGAGGCAAAATACAAAGATTTTGACATCATTTTCATGGATTATCTTATGCCGGAAATGAATGGCATAGAGACAACGGAAGAAATTAGAAAACTAGGGAAGACAAAACGTCCTGTCATTGTGATTTTATCTGCTAACGACAAAGAAGATTTGTGGCAGCAATGTAAAAAGGCGGGAGTAGATGATGTGCTGAAAAAGCCCTTAGAGATGGAAAAATTGCAAAATATAATAGAAAAATGGATGCCAGATCATCAGTTAGATGGGGTATCGACCATGGAAGCACAAGATGCACAAGTAGCTGATATTGTGAAAATTTTTCAAGAAGTAGAAGGCTTGGATGTGATAAAGGGGCTGAGTCATATGGCGAATTCCGTGGATCATTATATCAAAGTAATAGAGGCAGCAGTAGATAATATTCGGACAGAGAGAAAATTGCTGGAAATGTATGTGCAGTCTCAATTGCAGGCAAGTTCACTCAAAAATGCCTTCCATAGTTTGAAAGGTGTATTCTTGAATTTGGGTGCAACACAATTGGCACAGCGGTCTCAAGTGTTTGAGTTAGAATGCATGCGTTTATCTATGGGTGAATTGAGAGAAGAATTGCAGTGCTATTTGGAGGAAATGGATACATTTTTGAATGGCTTAGAAGTGGGGTTGCAGACGTATGGTACGGATTATATAGGAGATCAGTCTAATCGGTATATGCCAATTACAGAGAAAGAACGAGAGGAATACATTGCTTTATTGAGAGAAAATTTAAAAAATTATGTATATAATGATTTACATATGTTAGTGGATAAATTGTTGTATGCATCCCAGGGAGAAGTAAGAACGTATTATCAGGAAATTGACCGCGCAGTCCAGAATTTTCAGTATGAGGAAGCCTTAAGTATTTTAGAGGAAAATATTCTGGATGCTGTGTGAGAGAAATGCAAAAGATGCATGGAACAGGGAGGAAATGAATATGATAACCATCAGTTTATGCATGATTGTGAAAAATGAGGAAAGAGTTCTGGCTAGATGCTTGGACTCTTTATCTGGTTTGATGGACGAAATCATCATAGTAGATACCGGTTCTACGGATCGTACAATAGAAATCGCAAAGCAATATACAGATCAAGTATATTCTTATCCTTGGAAACAGGATTTTTCTGCTGCTAGAAATTATTCTTTTTCTAAAGCGAGCAAAGAGTATATCTATGTTGCAGATGCGGATGAGGTGTTGGATGAAGCCAACAAAAAAAAGTTTGCCGATTTAAAGAAGGTGCTATTGCCGGAAATAGATATTGTGCAAATGTATTACGGAAATCAATTACAATATAATACCACTTATAATTATGATAAGGAATACAGACCAAAACTGTACAAACGAATTCGGGAATTTCGTTGGGTAGATCCCTTACATGAGCGCGTTGCCTTGGAACCGGTTGTTTATGATAGTGAGATAACGATTTTGCATATGCCGGAAAATAATCATGGAAAAAGGGACTTTTCTTTGATGGAAGCAGTGACGCGGGATGGCAGGGCAGTTTCTGACCACTTACATACTATGTATGCGAAAGAATTGTTTATTACAGGGGATGATGAGGATTTTTTGCATGCCAAAGCATTTTTTGAAAAATCCATCCATGCGCCAGAGATTAGTATGGAACGATTGAAAGAAGCTGCATTGGTTCTGGCAAGATGTTATCGGTTAGAAAAAAAACCTGTAAAGTTTTTCAAATATGCGATGAAGGATATGTTAACGGAAAGCTGTAGTGAAGGGTGTTATGAAATTGGTATGTACTATATGGAAGAGAAAGATTATGCCGAAGCTATGGTATGGTTTGAAAATGCCATTGCCAATACAAAACCAATCTTTTATGCTGCTTATGGGGATGAATATGCGAAAAATGCATTAGAATTATGTAAGAAGATATGAGCAACACTATAAGCCGAGTTCTGTATTAGATGATCATCTATCTGGTCCTGTTGTTACCAACAGGCTCAAGCGACCTACCCGAAAGCGTGACGGGCCACCACATAGCTTTTCTATTCGGTCTTGCTTCGGATGGGGTTTACATAGCCATCTTTGTTACCAAAGACACGGTGAGCTCTTACCTCGCCTTTCCACCCTTACACATAAGTGTGCGGTTTATTTCTGTTGCACTAGCCTTGGAGTCGCCTCCACCGGACGTTATCCGGCATCCTGCCCTATGAAGCTCGGACTTTCCTCACCTATAGCCTTTCGGCATTCATAGGCGCGATCATCTGTGCTACTCATATCCAATGTTTAGAGTGTAGCACTTTTTTTATAAAATGTAAAGAAAAAGAAAATTATTTTTTTGCTGAGCAAGTAATAAGTTATCGTATGCAAATAGCAGTGAGCTTGGCGAAATATATCTATCCATACTATGCCCTACACAGCAAAGTGTGCAGGGCTATCTGTACTGTTACATGCGCAATCCTATATCTGTATCGTGTACATAAACAAATCTAGCCCTGTATTTATAGGTGAACCAATAGGACTATTTGCACAGGGCACTCTGACGGAGAACAACTTTATAGTAGCTTGACAGTTTATTTTTTTAGGCTTACACTAGACCCATTGGAACATGACGGAGAAATAGTCAGAAAGAGGGATGAGATATGTACAATCCAAAATCAATGTTGGCGGAAGAATTTATAAGTGATGAAGAAATACAGGCAACCATTGCCTATGCAGATGCAAATAAAAATAATATGGAATTAATGGATTCTATTATTGCAAAAGCGAAATTGCGTAAAGGTTTGACCCATAGGGAAGCATCTGTATTGCTTGCTTGTGAAAATCAGGAAAAAATAGAAGAAATTTATGATTTAGCGGAGCAGATAAAAAAAGATTTATATGGCAACCGTATTGTTATGTTTGCCCCTTTATATTTGTCAAATTATTGTGTGAATCAATGTGTGTATTGTCCGTATCATCAACAAAATAAAGATATTCCAAGAAAGAAACTTACCCAGGAGGAAGTAAGAGCTGAAGTAGTAGCACTACAGAATATGGGACATAAACGCTTGGCAATCGAAGCAGGAGAAGACCCTGTCAACAATCCTATTTCCTATATATTGGATTGTATTCATACCATTTATAGTGTGCAACATAAAAATGGTGCCATTCGAAGAGTCAATGTAAATATTGCAGCCACTACAGTTGATAATTATAAAAAATTGCATGATGCAGGCATTGGTACCTACATATTATTCCAAGAAACTTATCATAAAGAAAGTTATGAACAATTACATCCCAAGGGACCAAAGCATGATTATGCTTATCATACAGAAGCTATGGATCGGGCTATGGAAGCAGGCATAGATGATGTAGGTTTGGGGGTTTTGTTTGGCTTAGATAAATATCGTTATGAGTTTGCTGCTTTATTGATGCATGCGGAACATTTGGAAGCGGTGCATGGTGTAGGACCACATACCATTTCTGTTCCAAGAGTGAAACGGGCGGCAGACATAGATCCTAGTCAGTTCGATAATGGAATTTCAGATGAGGTATTTTGTAAAATAGCAGCTTGTATCCGGGTAGCAGTACCATATACAGGTATGATTATTTCTACCAGGGAATCGGCAGAACTGCGAGAGAAAATTATTCGCTTGGGGGTTTCTCAGATTTCAGGTGGCTCCAGAACCAGTGTGGGAGGATATCAGGAAGAAGAACGCCCTCACGATACAGAACAATTTGATGTTTCTGATCAAAGAACATTAGATGAAGTGGTAAATTGGTTAATGAGAGCCGGATATATTCCAAGTTTTTGTACAGCTTGTTACAGAGAAGGCAGAACAGGAGATCGATTTATGTCTCTTTGTAAATCTGGGCAAATTGTCAATTGCTGTCATCCGAATGCCTTGATGACCTTAAAAGAATATTTAATGGATTATGCATCGGAAGATACAAAAAAATTGGGAGATAAAATGATAGAAAAAGAGTTGGACAAAATTACCAATCCAAAAGTGAAAAACATAGCTATAGAACGAATCAAATCGATTGAAAAAGGAGAACGAGATTTTCGTTTTTAAAGGCTTCAAAGACGTAAGAAAGAATTTTGGCAACAAAAAATAAATGCTACATAATTTTTGTGTAGCTTTTTTGCTTTATAAATTGTATTACAGATAAAGGAGGTATCTATGAGCAACGAAAAGGCTGAATTAGAGAGATGTTTTCAGAAAGCCATAGATCAATATGCAGACATGGTATATCGAGTTGCCATGAATCAAATGAAAAACAAAGAAGATGCAGATGATATTTTTCAAGAGGTATTTATTAAATGGGTGCAACATAGGAATGAATTTGAAAATAGTAGTCATGAAAAAGCCTGGTTAATCCGTGTGACCATAAACTTATGTAAGAATATGCTAACTAGTTCATGGAGAAAAAAGGGAACAGAGTGGTCAGAAGAAATAGAAAATACTTTGGTACATGAGGACAAAATACAAGAGGAAAGTCCTTTGTCACAGGTATTAGAACAATTGCCGGAAAACTATCGTATTGCTATACATTTATTTTATTATGAAGAGTTGTCGATTAAGGAAATCAGTCAGGTGACAGGAGAAAAAGAATCTACTGTGCGAACCCAATTAACCCGGGCAAGAAGACAGCTTAAAAAATTGTTGAAAGGAGTGGAATTGTGATGTTTCAAGAAGAATATAAAAAATATTATGATGATATACATCCTAGTGCAGAACTGATTGCCCGGACAAAGAAGAGAGCAATGGAGATGTGTGAAGAAAAATCCGATGATAAGGATTTGGAAAACTGGGAAACCGATTTACTAGAAAATCTTTCAGCAGAAAAAGACAGAAAATGGTGGAAAATTGCGGGTAGTATGGCAGCAGGTCTTGTTTTGGTAGTTTCAGTTGGCTATTTAATCCATACCCTACAACCTATGAAGCATCAAACCAGTAGTGGAAATTTAGCAGGTGAAGAACAAGCTGGTACTGTATCAGGCAGTAGTGTACGAGGATCAGGCATAAAAAATGGGAGAATAAGCGATTATGTTGATTCTAGTGCAATGTCAGAATTGGCAAATACAGAAAGAGCAAGTGTTACTTTAGATTTTGCGTCAGAGCAAATGGTGATTTTTCATAGCAATTTCGGTGTTGTTATGTACAAACCGCAAGAGCAGGTCATTGGTTATTATTTGCGAGGAGCAGATGTATATGGCGCAGATGACTGGAAAGAATATCGCATATATCCAACTTTAGATGGACAACTTTTATATATTGTGAAAAAGGCAACCCAAGAAGCTTGGTGTTATGATTACAGCGATAGTAGTTATACAACTGTCAATATAGATGAAGTATGGACCAAAAACTTATATTTAGCAAATAACAAAGTTACAGGAACAAAAGCAGACTTATACAGAGAAGATAGTACACAGAGCATTTTAATCCAAGTAGATTCCAACAATTATACGCAGTTGGTGTTCTTAGTGCCGAAATCTAAATTGCAGGCATCTTTGGCGATTGCACAGTATAATAGCAAAACGGGACAGGAAACTTGCTTGAAAATTTTGGGACAATATGGCTGGTCAGCTCTGACAAAAGAAGAAAGTACAAATTATGAGAATTATATGGAAAATCAGCCATTAGCATTTATTCATAAAGATAAGAAAAATCATATAAGTAATACAAAAAATAGCGGAAAACCACAAACGAAAACAACAGTTAGACCTACAGAATCACCGGAAGCAACCCAGTTGAAAGATGGGGATAATAATTTGACAGATAATCCTGAAGAAAATGCAGTTACAGAGGCTCCAGTGTCTTCTGAAGAACCAGTACAACCGATAGAAACAAATTTGCCGGAAGTGACTCCGGACTCCACTACATTTGGATAAACGGACATACCTGTTTCATAGATACCACAAGGTATGAAAGAGGGTTTACTTTAAAAGTAGCTGTGTCAAGTAGATTTGCTTCTTAGCAAGCGAGCTTGCTGAAACAATTTACTGATAAAACTTTTAAAGTAAATTGCTCTCAGTGGGGACAAAAACCCCGCTGAGAACAAAAATTGATTAGGTTAGAAATCAGTGTGAGACTTAAATTTAATTCCAATCATTATTTAAAAGTTGATAATGTAATTTGAATTGGTAATAATAATATAGCAGAAAATATACAAGTATATGTCCAATGAGCACGAGCGAAGGTAATAAATGCGCTATGGCTGTTATATTGTCCGCTTGATTCATTTTTAATTGGAGGACAAACAATAGAATGTTACAAGCCCAAAAAGTGATTTGGAAAGACAATTGTTTGGTATTTGTATATGCATGTGTTTTCATGAGTAAGGCGAGTTCAGAAGATACAGCTCCTTCCTGAGAAGGAAAGGCATGTTCAATGAAAAAAGGTGCCAATAAAGAAAAGAAAAACACATAAATACTATACAATCCGTATCTATGGGAAAAATAGTAGAAGGTGCATAGTGCAGATGCAAATAATAAGAAAAAACGGGTATCTTTATAAGCCAATAGTTTTGCGATGGCATTTCTTTGTTGAATAATTGTTTTTGCTTTCAAATAGTACTCCACTCCTTCATGTAATAATACTTTAAAGTATGAAAGTGAATTGCTCCGTTTCTAACGGAGTTACTTGCTCATACGGATAGATTGTCAAGCAGATTAGCTTCTTAGCAAGCGAGCTTGCAGATGTTATCTACTGACAATACTTTTAAAGTAAGTATACGGTGGAGATAAAAAAAGTGCAAGGGTTTCTAGTGAATATGAGCAAAAAAAACTCGAATTTTGCAAAAAAATTGTGTATTACAAGGAAAAAATAATTTTTTAAAAAATTCCTTTGAAAAAACAAGGGAAACTGTTATAATAATAAAAGGTGTGCATTAGAGAAGAATGCAAACTTTTTTCTGGTATTTGTTCAAGACATCATGAAAGGTATGAGAAACGTGTTTTTTACATTTTTTTCAATAGTAAATGTTTTCCTTTGGTGTGGTAATGAAGACATACCGGATAGAAAGTGCTACCAAGTGAAGTATACAAAAGCCTACCGCATTGACGGAAACGATGTGGACGAAGAGATAGAAAGTGCTACCAAGTGAAGTATACAAAAGTGATAAAGATAGAAAAAACATATGAATATATAGAATAGCTATTGAAAAGAGGAAAGGAGCAATTGCCATGAGCGTATGCGATATCGGAATTGATTTAGGAACAGCAAGTGTTTTAGTATATATCAAAGGAAAAGGTGTAGTATTAAAAGAGCCTTCAGTAGTTGCCTTCGATAAGGATAAGAATCAGATTGTAAAGATTGGTGAAGAAGCAAGATTGATGCTTGGTAGAACACCTGGTAATATTGTTGCAATCCGTCCATTGCGTCAAGGTGTAATCTCTGACTACACATATACAGAAAAGATGATTCGTTATTTTATAGATAAAGCATTAGGAAAACAATTGCGCTTCCGTAAGCCAAGAATTAGCGTATGCGTTCCAAGTGGTGTAACTGAAGTAGAAAAGCGTGCGGTTATAGATGCTACCAAATTAGCAGGTGCCAGAGACGTAGAAATTATTGAAGAGCCAATCGCAGCAGCAATTGGTGCAGGTATTGATATTTCAAGACCATGTGGTAACATGATTGTAGATATCGGTGGTGGTACAACAGATATCGCTGTTATTTCCTTAGGCGGAACAGTTGTAAGCACTTCTATCAAGATTGCAGGAGATAATTTTGATGATGCAATCGTAAGATATATGAGAAAGAAACATAATCTTTTGATTGGTGAAAGAACCGCAGAAGAGATTAAGATTAAGATTGGAACTGCATACAAGAGAGAAGAAATTGAGAGCCTTGATGTAAGAGGTCGTAATCTTGTAACTGGTTTACCAAAGACAATTACAGTTACTTCTGATGAGACAGAAGAAGCATTGCACGAAGCAACTGCTCAAATCGTTGATGCTGTACACACAGTATTGGAGAAAACTCCACCAGAATTATCAGCAGATATTGCTGACCGTGGTATTGTATTGACTGGTGGTGGCGCATTGTTACGCGGTTTGGAAGAATTGATTGAGACAAGAACAGGTATCACTACAATGACAGCTGAGGAACCAATGACAGTTGTTGCAATTGGTACAGGAAAATATGCGGAAACTTTGGATGCAAAGAATGATAGAACTGCAAAGAAGTAGGCAAGTATTCTATTATGTTGTGAATGATTGAAAATTTTTAGTAGAAATGATAAAAAGAGAGAAGGCTAACCAATCAGAGTGGTTAACCTTCTCTCTATTCGTTCTATGAAAGTGTATTGTGAGTGTGTATTTCACGATATTGACAAGTGAAATACTTGTCTTATAAAAGGTTAACATAATAATAACACATTTTTGACATAAATGAAAGAGAAAAAGTGTGAAAAAAATGTAAATTATTTATGATATTTTTAGGAATAAGGATAAATTTTCAGAAAAAACAAAGTAATTCGTGATTATAATATGTATTTGTAACAGTTTAGCCGGAGTTACAATCTCCGATTGAGATAAATCGAAGAGCCTGTGACTGCTTGCAGACGAAAGTCGAATTGCATTTATATTTCTATTTGGCAGATGCCAATCATGAATAAAGTGACCAGTCATTCTTTTTATTTGTTTCTGTTTGCTAATCTGGCACTTTATGAATAACTCGGCTGAACGGTTACTAGGTATTTATAATAATGTTTATTTTGTTTAATTTTGCATTGACAGCAGAATAAAAAAAGAGTATAATTAGTAACTGTGATATGTCTAGCTGTGCTTAAACCAAAGCCCCGGTAATGGCACGGAGGGCGTGTGACGGTCGTTAAATGAATAATTGAGTATTTCATTTGGATATATTTACAAGGAGGAAAACCAATGAAAAGTTATATGGCTAGTGCAGCTAATGTTGAAAGAAAATGGTATGTAGTAGATGCTGCAGATCAAACATTAGGACGTTTATCTTCAGAAATTGCAAAGGTGTTAAGAGGAAAAAACAAACCAACTTACACACCTCATATTGATACAGGTGACTACGTAATCGTAGTAAACGCAGACAAAATTAAAGTTTCAGGTAAGAAATTAGACCAAAAGATTTATTACCATCATTCAGACTATGTAGGTGGAATGAAAGAAACTACATTAAAAGAGATGTTAGCAAAGAAACCTGAAAATGTTATCACTCTTGCTGTAAAGGGTATGTTGCCAAAGGGACCTTTGGGAAGAAACATGTTAACAAAATTACATGTATACGCTGGTCCAGAGCATAATCATGCAGCACAGAAACCAGAAGTTTTAGAGATCGCTAAGAGATATTAATATTTGGTAAAAGGAGGAAATAACATTGGCTAGTTCAAAATTTTACGGAACAGGTAGAAGAAAGAAAAGTATCGCTAGAGTATATTTAGTACCAGGTACAGGTAAGGTTACAATTAACAAGAAGGATATGGACGAGTATTTTGGTCTTGAAACATTAAAGTTAATCGTTCGTCAACCACTTGAAGTAACAGATACTACAGATAAGTATGATGTATTAGTTAACGTACGTGGTGGTGGATTTACAGGTCAAGCTGGAGCTATCCGACATGGTATCGCTCGTGCATTATTGACTGTAGATGGAGATTACAGACCAGCACTTAAGAAAGC
>JAFORL010000047.1 GCA_017393285.1 Lachnospiraceae bacterium | reverse complement strand
GTCATCCACAAACGTGCTTTCTCCAATTGCATTTTTTTCTGCAAAGGATCCACTGTCAAGTATGTTTTTGCTTCTTTTTCCGCTTTTGGACTTTCCAATTCAACCAAAGCCTGCTCGACTTCTCCTAAAAATGCCTGAATACTTTTCTGGCTATCTGTAAAATCTACAGCCCGTAAGATTGTCTGCTCAGCTGTTTTCCCTTCTGCTATAGTCTGGGTAATCTGATTCAAAGCCTCTGTTTCTGTATATTCCTGTCGCAAACCTTGCAATTCTTGTAACTGTTCCAGATTATCCGCCACAATGGGTATTTGATGCATAAACAACCATTTTGCATCTTCCAAGTACGCAGGGGTCACTGGCATTCCCTCCTGCAACAATTGTTGCTCCACCTGTGGCAAAATAGATTGCCAAGAAGCGTCCAATTGTTTTGGATCCACTACCGTTTCCACCTGTGCATAAGAAACCAAATTGCTCTGATAACCGGCAAAATTCTGTGGATTGTACTGTTGAAAACGCTGACTACTTCCCATATATTGCGCGCGATACAAGTTAGAAATAGAAGACTCCATCTCTTCTGTAATCATATATGCCATGGCTGATTCTGATAAATCCGGCACTACATTTGCCATTTGCAATGCTTGGGTGGCTGCCGCCAGCAATTCTGGCGTTACTGGTAAATCTGCCATTCTAAGATATTGTGCAATTCGCCCCTGATCCACTTTTCCTACACCTGTTTTGATTGCACTGCTTAGGGCTATCTTTTGTATCTGTTCTTCCTGTTCCTGCATGGAATCTGCAGTTGCCTCTATCCCCGTTTGTCTTTGTTGCCGTTGCTCTTTGATACGTGTCAAAGCTCTCTCCAAGCGGTCATACGCATACTTTTCCAAGGAGATTCCTTCTGCTTCCAAGGCATCACAATCCTCCTCCGTCACTCTTTTCAGGATATCTGCATGCTCAGAATCTGCTGCAGATTGTTTTTTTGCAATTTCTTCTGAATCCGTATCTTCTTCTGTCTTCTCTTCTGGATTTGTATCCAATTCTTGTATCTTAGGTTGTTGGCCTGCAATTCTGGTTTGTTGCAAACCTTTCTGTTTTCTGGCAGAATCTGTTGTTTCCACTTCCTTTAACACGATACGATCTTTTGTTACATCCTTGATTTCAAACTGTCTTTCTTGGCCTTCCTTGGCATCTTGCACCGCTGTTTTTGCTACGCTAACCTGCGTCCCACTAAAGTCAATGGAAATTTGTTTTGCCACTTTTGTAATGGTTCCTGTAATAATTTGTCCCTTTCTGCCCAAACTGGTATAATCCACTGATTGTTTCCCATCCTTATACACATCTTTTTTGACATAAGAGGTTTTTCCTACATAAGTTGCAATTTCCATAGATTTTCGCTCACTTTCTTATTTTTTCATTCGTTTCACCTTTAGCCAATAGGCTAATCTGATTTCTGTAACAATTATTTCTACACTGTATTTCGACAAGAATAGCTGCTTTCTTTAGCCTAACAAAAGTTTTTGCATACAAATCACCAAAACAATAGTTCAGCACTGTAGGTACCATGTAGTCAGCGCATGATTCAACATATTTTTTCCCAGATTGTTATTTTATGTAATAGGAAATTGCATCGCAATTTCCTATTACATAAAAAAAGAGAGCTGCACTTTTTTCGTGTCAACTCTCTTATCTATTTTCTATGCCCGCAAACGCAATTTCCAATTCTTTGCCATACGGGAACTTCTATGACAATGCCCCTGCAAAGAGCAACAAGCACGTCCCTGTTCCTTGGCACAATATAATTGTTCATCTGCCTGTCTTTGCAATTCAGCAAAATCTTCTTTTTGTCTTATTGTACCACATGCAATACCAATACTAAGCGTGACAATATCCTGCCCCGTCTCTCTGGCATGTGCTATCTCCAACGCTTCTATTCTTGTCTGCAACCGTTTAGCCCAAAGCAATGCAGCATCTGGTTCTAATCCGGTAAGAAACACCAAAAATTCTTCTCCTCCCACACGAGCTGCAAGATCTGTCTTTCTTCGCGTTGTAATTTGAATTTGTCTGGCAACGGACTGGATACATTGATCCCCCATTCCATGCCCAAAAGCATCGTTATATTTCTTAAAAAAATCAATATCCATCATCAAAACCGCAACCGAAAGCTCATTTCGTATGCAATAAGGTATCGCGGTCTCTAAATGCCGGTCCAAACCTCTTCGATTTCTCAATTTGGTCATCGGATCCGTCTCTGCCTGCTGTTCTGCACTACGTAATGCCACCTTTTGCGTTTCTTGATTTCTCGCACCTTTGTATCTTGTTGTAGATAAAAAATATCCCAATAGTAACCAAGACATAACGCAGGCAAATTGCTCAGCAGAAAAATGCTTATGATATGTAACGCCCAAACAACACACACCATATATCACATTACAGCCCAGTCGTCCCAAGGTGTGAAAATACGGTACTCCCCCAAGCACAATAATTCCACAAAAAAAGCAAACCAACGCTATGGTCTGTGTACAACTATGCCACGCAATATATGTCAACATGCCAATAAACGTAAGCCAAAACGCCACACATCCGCTATGAAACAAATTATCCTTTTTCTCACTAATCATCCAACATAATATACAGATAAAACCTGCCATAAGACAAGTAAATCCAATCGCACTGAATATCCATTTTCTTCCGGTCAAATCCATTAAATGAAAATAGCTTCCCAGTGCTAGCATAGGCACCTCTAGTACAAAGAGCAACATAGCCATGCCCAAACATTTCCGCACATTGTGTCTTTTTTGCATCTCTGTGCATATTTGACTCTGCTCAGTCCGATGCAAATCCCTTAGTCCAATCTTTCCTTTTAGATTCTGCATATATGTATGCAAACGCATCCATTCATACATGCTTTCTATCACCCCTACTTGTATTATGACACATTTCTTCAATTTTTGCAAATACTTTTTCTCTTTTTCTGTTGATTTCTGCAAATTTGTTTTTTCATGAACATTTTTGACATTGATTCTTTTTTATTTTACCACAAAAATATTACAACCATGTTACATGAATATTACATTATTTTAAAAGTATTATCAGTAGCTGTTGTTTCTGCAAACTTGCT
>JAFORL010000046.1 GCA_017393285.1 Lachnospiraceae bacterium | reverse complement strand
CCTTCCTCTCCGTTTTCAGGACAGTCACTTGGCTGGATTATCTTAATCAGATTTCCGTTTTTATCATATTGGAAACGTCTGGTGTTCCCTTCTCTATCCACCTCCTCTGTCATCTGATCCTGCAGGTCATAACATCTTCTTATGCTTCCCCTGCTGTCGATCTCTTCCACCAGGTTCCCTGCTTTGTCATAGCGGTATTCTGTGGTTCTTTCAATCCCACTTGTCTTATCTACATGTGTCTCTTTTGTCTTACGGTCCAGAAGGTCATATTCTTTGGTAATCTCATACCCTTCCGGTGTAGTAATCTTTGTTACATTGCCATTCAAGTTGTTTACCGAGAGGTCCAGTAATGGCTGCCACCATACATCCCTGTGCAAAGGAGTCCAGATAGCTCTGCCAGCTGGTGTTTATATGCCCGTCTGCTATGTCAAAAGCAAAACTGACTCCGGTATTAAGTCCTGCTCCTACAAGCACTGCCGGTCCCGCAATCATAACACTGGCAGCAATACAAAGTATGCAATGACACTAACAGAATGCAATAGAACAATGTGAATACAAGTATTACACACATCCACATTGTTCTTTTCCAATCCTTGATAACATTTTCTACAATATCTATTGGATTCTGTCATAATGTTACCATATCTATACTCTGTGTTTTCTATTTCACAAACACATTTTTCATCTTTATAGACTTTTCATCTGCTCATAAAAACTGATTATTTCACTATCTTCTTGTCCTTGTAATCTTCTTCCTACACGATTCATAACAAACACGTTATTCCCATTTTTGCTTATCCCTATTCCAAGATTAGAATTGAAGTAACCACAGTTACCTTGTTTGCATATCACAACGCATAAAAAACCTGTTGCTTTTTTTAACACATCCTGAAATTCTTCCTGCATTGGTGCCTGCTCTAGAAATTTTTTATGTATCGCTTCTAAAATGGCATCAAATGTAGGTATCACCTCTTCTTCGAAATCCAATACAATACCTGTAGCATTTTTTGTCCAAAATAAAAAATCAATTGCATATCCTAACATCATAAATTCTAATGTTGCTATTTTCTCTTTTTTCAAAATGGCTTCTTGCTCTTCATCAAAAAAATTAATCAAATCCTGTACAGAAACATTATAATCAATTTTTGTTTTTTCAATCGTGCCAATTTCTATATTTATGCTTTCCATGTCATCTCTCCTCATAATTATCTTATTCCAAATTAAGTTCTCCTACAATCACATTTTCATAAGGATACTGTTCTACATCAATTCCTATTTGTCTTTTTGCAAGGGATACGATCATTTCTTCATCAATATCTGAAAAAAAATCATCATTCCTATGCGCTCTCATTTCTTCAAAGGATTTAGGTAAAACTAACCCCATTTGCTCTTCTTCGACCCATTCCTTTCCCTCATTAATTAATTCTTCCTCACTGAAATAGAACATTCTTTTTAAATTTCCATGTTGAAAATATGCAAAAGCATGAATATTTGATACCCGATTCGTTGCATAGACCACTGCTTTATTTGTATCAATCAAATCTCTACGTAATTTCCCATAATCATGAAAGAAATCGTGCACAGCATCCCCAATTATATAATTACAATCCTTATAATCTGCTGTTACAAGCACTTTTTTGTCCTTATAAGATGCTTTCGCTATCATTTCTAGTCCATCTTTATATTCTTTTTCCTCTTTGTTCCCTTTAAGAAGAACATCTGCTATTTCCAATTGACTAGCATTTTCTATCATCATCCAGCATGCTTTATACCCCATACCAAGTGGCAAATTTAAGTGTTCTATGGAAATGCATTTTTTATCAATTGATTTATCATATACACGTTCCAAATCAGCAATTAGTAACTCATCAAAGTTCCTTTTATATTCTCTATACTCTTTCTTCTCAATATCAAACTTGACAATCGGACACTCCTCTTCTTCCATTCTAGAAGCATCTAAACACATCAACCATTGTGCCCATTTAGTTCCCATATTCGTAACTGCTACATAGTTTTTTTCTAAACCATACAGTTCTCTTGCTTTCTCAGTTTCTTCAACAACGCTTTTGTATATTTTTTTATCACCTAACCCATACATAACAGCTCCATTTGCTCCACCAGAACCTATAGTCATTAGGTATTGTATATAGCTTTTCGAAAATTTTACCCCTAATTTTTTTTCAGCTGCCTCTACTACTTCCAAACTTACGCCGCCACTTATTATTCCTCCACAAACATTGTACACTTTATCAAAAAATTCTCTATCCATAATAAACCTCCATAATCTAAGCAATTGAACATTTTGTCTTTTTATTTTCTTTACCATCTTCATTAATATTCATGTATTTCTGGTTTCCTTCTCTATCTACCTCCTCTGTCATCTGATCCTGCAGGTCATAACATCTTCTTATGCTTCCCCTGCTGTCTGTCTCTTCCACCAGGTTTCCTGCTTTGTCGTAGCGGTATTCTGTGGTTCTTTCAATACCACTTGTCTTATCTACATGTGTCTCTTTTGTCTTACGGTCCAGAAGGTCATATTCTCTGGTGATCTCATACCCTTCCGGTGTGACGATCTTCGTGACATTGCCGTTCTTGTCATAGGCATAGGTGGTAGTCAGGAATTCCTTCTTCACATAGCGGTTTGGCTCCAGTCCTACGTCCTCCCGGTCTAATATGTTTAGCTGTGTCTGTAAAATTTCCTGTATTTTTTAATGAATTAAGTGTTGACTTCCCATAGCTGGTCTATTCTTGACTCCAATGCTTACCCCTTAAGCTGTTTTATAACTTCAATATAATTGTTGTGGTCAACTGTAACTAATCAAGCCAATATACCTTTCCATCTTTATAATCATATTTTTGAAGTTTTCCATCAAAAAATACTGTAATATCTGCAAAAAAACAATTATCTTTATACTTAATAATAAAATCCTCAATATCTTTTTTTGTATTCATCCTTTCTATATAAAAATAACTGTCATGATAAATATAGTAATATACTAAATATCCTTTTAAATTGATTTCCACTTCTCCAACATTTGAAATTGTGTCTGCGACATCCCATTCAGCCTCAATTAAATATCTCTCTCCATTCACTTTAGTGATATAAGGCAAAAGAAACTCGAAACCATCTTGATAAATATCATTGTCAGAATCATAATTTATAACACAAATTTCTTTCATGAAATCTTTAATTTTCAATATTTCACCTCTTCATTCCATTATTCAACGTATCTATAGCTTGTTTTGTTAAGAATGTAGTCTGCTGTCCATCTCCTAGTGGCATCTGTCTTCCGCTCACTGCTTGAGGAACGTTTCTTAACATCGGTCCCGAAACTGTATCATACGGGGGTTGAATGCCATTTCTACCAGATATCACTGCATTCCCCCAAGTTGCATCCGTTGACCCATAATACTTATTATTTAGCTTGTTAAATTCTTTTTCTGATATCTCAAAAACAACAACATCACCAGAGGTTTTATTCTTTGAACCCAGTCTATCTGCCCACGTTCTTGCTTGCGCTTCATCAGTAGTAACATAAAAGCCTCTACCAAAATCCATATCACGATTTGCATGATTTAGATCAACACCATTATTTCTAATTGAAATGGCAGCTTCTGAAGTTGTTCCATGATAAAACACAATATTTCCATCTTCATTAACAGGTAATCCTGAGTTTGTACCACCCTTACTAGAACTACTACCATCCTCACTACCTGTTCCACATTTATTCGAATCATACCCACTCGGATCCACATACATCACCGGATTACTATCACAATAGGCATACAGATTGAGTCCATCTCCTCTGTACACATCTTCCTGTGTAAATCTTGCAATTAAAGGATTATAATACCTTGCTCTTAAATAATACTGACTTGTTGTATTGTCATACTGCTCACCATTATAAGTATAACGGTTCTTAACCAGTT
>JAFORL010000045.1 GCA_017393285.1 Lachnospiraceae bacterium | reverse complement strand
TGACCCTCTGCTTGTAAGGCAGATGCTCTCCCAGCTGAGCTATGATCCCATTGTCAAACGACAAGAACCATTATAAACCACGTTTTCACGCTTGTCAACTGTTTTATTCAATTAAATTCAATTTTCTTAAAACGTTTTCAAACTTATCCTGATCGATAGGTTTTCCGGCATATGCCACACATCCCAATTCAAATGCTTTTGTCACATTACGACCTTCATTTAATGCTGTGGTCATGATAATCTTAGCACCATCTTCCTCTGAGATGCCCTTTTCCTTTTCGTAATCACGAATCTGCTTTAATGCCTGATATCCATCTAACTCCGGCATCATGATATCAAGACATACCAAATCGTATCCCTCATCTGCATCCAATGCCATAGTAAATGCATCTACTGCTTCCATACCATCTACTGTTACGTCACATTCCCCAAACTTTGACAAAAAACGTAACATAAATTTTCTACTGGCGAAATCGTCCTCTGCAATTAAAATTTTCATAATTAAACCATTCCCTTTCTTCTGTAATCCATAACCTCTTTCTAGTCAATCATCCCCAACATGACTACTCTCGATACTATTATACACTTTTTTCTTATATTTTTCTACCTTTTCTTGCAAACAAGCACAACCAAAGTGTAACAACATTTCAAAAAGTTGCTAACAGTTTTGCTTCTTCATGTACATGTTAGATATATAATCCAGCATGACCACTAGCTCTTAGCCAAGATATTTTTTCAAAAACTCTATAAGTGCATCCATTTCCTCGTCTGTACCAATGGTGATACGCAAATAGTTATCAATTCGTGGTTTATTAAAGTAACGAACAAAAATATTTTCTTTTCTCAATGCTTCAAACAACTCTTTTGCAGGCACTGTCTTGTGTGTTGCAAACAAAAAGTTTGTCTTCGAATCCGGGAAAGAAAAACCTAACTCAGTCAATTCTTTCTTTACTCGTTCTCTTGTTGCCACAATCTTTTCGCAACATTCCTTAAAATACTCCGTTGCTTCCATAGATGCTTTTCCTGAAACCAAAGTCACATAATCCATGGTGTAAGAATTGTATGAATATTTTACATCATTTAACGCCTTTATAAGTGTAGGATGACCAATAGCATATCCAATACGCATTCCAGCCATAGAACGTGATTTAGAATACGTCTGAACTACCAACAGATTTTCGTATTCATCTAACAATTTCAAAGCAGACTCTCCACCAAAATCAATATATGCTTCATCCACAATCACCACAACATCCTGATTGTGATCTAAAATATCACGGATGAAATCCAAATTTTCATAAACGGAAGTCGGAGCATTTGGATTCGTAATCACTACTCCTCCATTTGGAGCGTAATAATCTTCTTTTTTAATTCTGAAATTTTCATCCAATGCCGGTGTCACATATGGAATTTGGAACAATTCTGCCCATACATCATAAAAAGAATATGTGATATCCGGGAATACGATTGGTTTCTCTGAGCCAAAGAATGTTAAAAATGCCATTCCTAAAACGTCGTCAGAACCAACTCCCACAAATACCTGTTCATCTTTCACACCATAGTTTTTCGCAATTGCCTTTACCAAAATCTCAGAAGTTGGATCCGGATACATTTTTAATTTTTGTATATCCATATTTTTAATTGCTTCGTCTACCTGTGGTGCCGGTGGATATGGGTTCTCATTTGTATTTAACTTTATCATTTTAGAAAGCTTTGGCTGCTCTCCCGGTACATATGGTTCAACTTTTCTAAAATATGCTTCCCATGGTTTCATCTAAAATACCTCCGTTTCAACTTATCTTACCGTAGATTTATTCTTATTATATCAAAAAACATTTGTTTTCACTTAAATATTGATTAGCATTCCTCCGCACAAATGACATAAATCCAGCCCATCAAAAGTAATACCTCCGCAATCCGGACAAACGATCTTTTCCGGCAGTATCTTTCGTTCCAGTATTTCATATTCCAGTTCTTCATCAAAAATTGCATCTAATTTTTCCTGGCTTTCTTTTGTCATTTTGCTTCCTCCCTACATATATGATGCTCTCTTGCAATCTCCTTAATATGAGTTTTCCAAGAACACACACATTCAGCTTCATTATATCCAATTCTTCTCACAAACGCAACCACACTCAATAGTTTTTCAAACTTTCAAAGGTATTATATATATCCAATTTTCCCCATCCGTATTCTTTGCTCGGCACAGCAAGCCCTGACCTTCTTGCGCCTCTAACCATATAATTTTTCGCAATTACCGTATTCATCCCCATATTATTTTCCCTTACAATTCCCCATTGCATCAGCATAACTGCCGCTCCTGCCACATGGGCTGCTGCCACACTGGTTCCTGTTCTTGCTCCAAACCTTAAAGGAGATACAGGTCCATACACATTGACACCCGGAGCTGCCAAATCAGGCTTTATCCCCATATTTTCACGAAAACCTCTGCTGGAATTAATATAGATACTCTCATCTACATGGTTGTAGGCTGCAGATGTTATGATTTGATTTGTGTTTGCCGGATTGCATATGATTGTATCCGGATTTGGTTCAAGAAACCGGCTCCTTGCAACAAACTCCCTCATAGGCATCCAGATATGAAAACTGGTGGCATCATCTTCTAAATTGCTGACAGAAAACTTCCAAATTCCATTTTTAGCCCCTTTCATCCGCACAGCAATCACTTCTTCTCCAGAATAGTATTCTACACGTTCGTAGTAAACATACACCCTTGTATCCAAAAATACAAAATCAATCCTTTGTTCAAAGGTACGTATCTGGAGTCTTCCCGAGTATTCTCCATCCGGAGACGTAATACCGATACTTAACGCCCCAATAGCATTTGTCCACAATTCAAAAGACAAATTCTGGTCTCCATCCACCAAAAATTCAATTTCTTTTGTTTCACGCCCCTTTGTTTCACCATAATAATGATGCCCAAGACCGGTTTCATTCCCTGCTGCCCCCACCATACATATGCCACTACTATTTCCAAGACGGTTAATCATATTTCCTATTGGGGATGAACCGTTGTGACTTCCGGCATTTGTCCCCATGCCAATCAAAATAACGATAGGTTTTCCAATTCTTTCTGCCTTTTCTACTAAATAGCGAATTCCTAACATCACATCATTTTCCTGAAAGCAAGGAACATCCTTTGGAATGCCGTAAAAATCCCTATACAGTTGTTTTGCCTGCTTCACTTTCACGGAAAGAATTTCTGCTTCCGGTGCCATTCCCGTAAATTCATCTCCCATATCATTTCCCACTGCTACCGCCGCTAAAAATGTTCCGTGGTAATCTGAAGAATCCTTTGGCACTGATTTTGCTCCCTCTTTGGAAGCGATTGCTTCATTGATAGCTTCCAAATTGTATTCGCTTCCATAGTCAAATTCTTCCGGTGGCGTTCCACTTCGGTCTTCCTGATCCCAGATATAGATTACCCTCGACTCTCCATTTGACCTTAAAAATACCGGATTTTCATAATCAATCCCGGTATCCACAATACCAAACAGCACTCCTCTGCCATTTAATTCAAAGCCTTCCCTGCTTCTTACCTTTAATGCACCGGTAGCCTCCACATTGTCGATATTTAGCAGGCCATAGCATTTTGGAACCGCAGAATATCCGTACTTTTCATACGAAACGGTGCCATCATTTACGATTTTTTTATAAATGCACAAAAAACTTCCATCAATGACCTGTACACAAGCCGGTTCAAATCTTGTTTGTACATTCTGCGCATTACCACCAGTTTCCACTATATAATCCGCATATTCTTCCGAATAGATAATTTCTTCACACCCTACCTTTTCTTCCATGGATTTTCCTGTTTTCTTTCAATATATAGATACACCATAAAATTTAGAACACATACTTTTGCACAATTTTTAGTTTGCGAACAAAACAATCACTCAATACCAAAACCCACAAACTTGCATGTACAACTTTCCAATGCAGGATTTCATGTATGAGCAAAAAAGACACAGAAAAAATAGAACTAATTTTCCGTGCCTTTTCGATACTCCTTCGGAGTCATTTGATATTTCTTTTTAAACAAACGATTAAAGTAGGAAATATTGTGCATTCCCACCTGCATAGAAATCTCCATAATGGACAAATTTGTAGTCTGCAATAATTCCACAGCCCTCTCCATCCGGTAATCATTCATATAGTCAACGCAAGTCATTCCGGTGTGTTTTTTAAAGAACCGCATAAAATAAGGCTCGCTAAGATGCAGTAATCCTGCAAGTTCCTGAATAGTCAACAACCGCTGATAATTTTCCTGAATATAATCAATCACCAGACGAATATTGTTGATAGCATCCTGTTTCTGCTCCTTTGGCAGTTCTTTTCTGCGAAATACATCTCTATATAATACAAAAAATAATCGTTCCAGCCTCCACTTAATATCCAATTCCATGGCAACATCTTTCGCGTCACACACCCGATGGAGTTCAAGAAGCATACTTTCAACCAAATGGTAAGAAGGCTCAATTACATTGATAATCTGCGGATACTCAAGTTTTCCATCCACAAATGGCTTAATGTATTTCAAATAACTGGCATCTGTGGCTCCGTAAGAGAGCATACTCACATCAAACAGCCACGAAAACAGACATCCGTGTTCATTTCCATGCTGCTTAATGGAATGGAGAGCCCCAGGTCGAACAATAATAATATCTCCTTTGCACACCACATATTTAATCAGATCCACCATAATTTCGCATCTTCCGGTATGGACGTAAATAATTTCCACTTCATTGTGCCAATGCATGGCAAAAGAAGAAAAACTTAATGGTAACCAAGTAACGTACTGGACGAAGGGAAGCATAAAATCGCCATGCTTGACCTTTTCCTGCAATTCCACATTTTGATTTTCGCTCATTCCCTTCCTCCTTTTTCTTATGAATGTTCTCTCGGAATCTCCTTTATTCAATAATTTCGGCGTCTGATTTACGCCAAATCCATTTTTCTTATTATTCTTCCTCTGTAGCCTCTTTCTTTGCAATGCGGTCAGAACTTCTCATTTCAATTTTTGGTGCACCGGTGCC
>JAFORL010000044.1 GCA_017393285.1 Lachnospiraceae bacterium | reverse complement strand
ACCATTATAAATCTTCAAATCATCTTTGCTGATGATACCGTAACCGCAGTTACCGGTTACTTGTAAAGTACCTTTTCCTTTGATTTTTAAATCATCTTTGCTGTAAATGACACCAGTGTCTCCGTCTGCATTGGTATAATTGCTACCGTCAGAAAGGGTATTGGTAGTGCCTTTTTTCACGGAAATGTTACATTCCTCTCCAATGGAAGCTACATAAATTGGTGATGTAGTGCTGTTAGATAGTGATAAACCGGAAAGGGTTAAAGTAACTGCTCCTTCAGGGTATGCGGTCTTATCTACATTTACAATAATTTGTCCCTCGGAACAGTTACCGGTACAGGTGATTTCACATGGGCTTGTGATTACCACACAATTATTTTCTGTTACCACAAGGTTTGCTGCATCTGCACTGGTAACAGTGTTTCCGTTTTCGTCTGATAGGGTAATACCATCGTCTGAAAATGCAAGATTGGTGATGACAATGGTACCAGTGGCAATCGCAGAAGGAATTGGGCTTGCAGAAGTGGCAGGTGTAGTTGTTGCTGTGCTGGTAGGCTTTGCGCTACTGCTGGTTGTGTCTGTACCGGTAGGTTTTGCACTACTGCTTGTTGTTGCTGTGCTGGTAGGCTTTGCACTACTGCTTGTTGTGGTTGTGTTAGTAGGCTTTGCACTACTGCTGGTTGTGTCTGTACCGGAAGGCTTTGCACTGCTGCTTGTACTGTCTGTAGCTGTTGCAGTGGCAGCATCTGTTGCCTGCGTTGGCTGGTTGGTAGCTTGCGCAGAATTTGTGGCAGCAGGTGCAAGACTGGTAGGGGTGTTTGTGGTAACAGTGGTAGAGCCTGTATCTGTGCTTGTAGTAGGGGCTGCCGTTGCGGTATTTGTAGCTTGCGTATCTGTGTTAGTATTGCTACTGGTACTTGCAGTGACAGTTGGTGTAGCAGTCACAGTGGCAGTTGCTGTACTAGTTGGGGTGCTGGTTGCACTACTTTGTTTTGCCTTTACCTTCAAGGTAATTTTTTTTCTATACTTTTTACCGCTTATGGTTCCCACTACTTTAATGGTACAAGTACCTACTTTTTTTGCTGTAATGGTTCCTGTCTTAGAAACCGTTGCAATCTTGGTTTTGTTAGAGGAAAAACTTACCTTTTTGGAAGATAAATTGGTTTTAATGGTAAAGGTATTTCCTACCGTTAAAACCTTTTTGTTATTACTGATATTTTTTAATTTCAGGGTGGAAGCTGCCTGACTGACACTCGTAAATGGAGAGCCGGTTGCATTTACCACCATTGTCATTGCAGCTAAAATTGCTAATAATTTTTTTCTTGCCATAGAAAAAACTCCTTTCTGTATATCCTGTTCTCTGGAAATGCTTGTATAAAAGGCGCTGAGAGAACATAAATCGCGGTACATTTGACCTTTTTTGCTGTGTTCATAACGTTTTGTTATGATCCTTATATAGATATAATGCAGGAGAAGGAAAAAATATTGCAAAAAAAATAAAAAAAATTACATTTTTTTGAGAAAGGCAACATATATTATTGGTATGGGTACAGTTTATGCAGTATTTTGTACATACAAACGTAGAAAGGAAAGAACATATGAAAGCAAAAAAAAGCATGCTAATAGGTAGTATTTTTGTATTTTTATTACTGGTATTGTGCAATGTTTGGTTGAAAAATACGAATCAGAAACAGGTAAAACGGGAAGGAATGGTACAGAATGTTTGGATTATTACGGCAAAGGATCGACAATTGACGGCATGGATCAATGGAAAAAAAGAAACCGTTCCCCTTTCGCAAAATGTAACCGGATTAGAGGAAGTGGCAGCAGATTTAAAATTTCAAAATGGGATTGTAAAAAAAATCATTGTGAAGGAAGAAATGATAAAGGGAACCTTGTTGGCAATGGATGACAAGTATATAGAAATAGAACAGTATGGGAAATTGCCCTTAGCCACTTCTTTTTGTATTTATGAAAAAAAGAAAAACGGGGTAGTGCCAAGAGAAAAAAATGCCATGGTGGTAGGTGAAAAACATTTGCATTTTGTGGTTGCAGCTGGCAAAGTGCAGGTGGTTTTAAGAACCAAGCCAATTGGATGTAAGGAAATTCGGGTTTTGTTAGAGGGAGCAGAAGGGACCCCCACATGGAAACAAGTGAAGTTGACAGCAGATTGTTCCTATCAGGTGTCCTGTGGAGACCAAGAAAAGTCTTATCGTGCCGGACAGATTTTTGCAATCAATCAAAAGCAAATGGGAGGCAAAAGGGTAAGTATACGCTGTACTAAGGCTGGTGGCAAAATACAGTTTTTGAGTAAAAAGCAGAAGGGGGTAGTGCCTGCCTACAGGGGAAGTTTTCAATTGGCACCATATAAAAAGGGGATTGCATGTGTCAATGTTTTGTCTTTGGAAGAATATTTATATGGCGTGATTGGAAGTGAGATGCCTATTTCTTATGGATTGGAAGCCTTGAAGGTACAGGCGGTCTGTGCCAGAAGCTATGCCTGCAAACAAATTCTGCAAAATCAATGTGCGGCCTACGGTGCCCATGTGGACGACACTTCGGCTTATCAGGTTTACAATCAGATTGGAGAAACCAAGGAAACCATACAGGCTGTAGAGGAAACCAAAGGACAAGTCTTAACCTATCAGGATCAGGTGATTATGGCGTATTATTTTTCTACTTCTTGTGGAAGAACGGCATCCGTGGAGGAAGTATGGCAGGAAAAGCCGGTGCCTTATTTGGTAGGGGGAAGCCAAAGTACAAGCGGAGATTGTCAGAGTCTGGAACAGGAAACACATTTTCGTCATTTCATACAAGACGGGAAATATGCCAGTTATGATACCAATTATCCTTGGTTTCGTTGGACAGTTGCCATGGATAGTAGCGTGTTACAGGCACAAATAGAAGGGAAAATGCAAGCATTATATAAAGAAAACCCCAAGGCCGTTTTATGTAAACAGAAAGATGGAGCCTATCAAAAAGCCAAACTTGGAAGTTTGGGAGAATTAAAAAATATGCAGGTATTGGAACGGGGAAAAAGTGGAGTCATAAAGTCTTTAGAAATAGTAGGCAGTACACAACAATGGAAGGTCATTGGGGAATATCATATCCGTTTGTTATTGGCACCTATGGGAGCTACCATTTACAGAAAGGATCAATCACAGGTCAATGGTATGACCTTGTTGCCAAGTGGATTTTTTTATGTGGAAAAGAAAAACCATACCTACCTATTTTACGGTGGCGGGTATGGACATGGAGTGGGCATGAGTCAGAATGGTGCCAAGGCCATGCTGGACCAAGGCTACACATATACCGAGGTATTGGCCCATTATTATCCAGATACGAAAATCATGGACATGACAGCTTCTAAGTCACTACAATAAATGAAAGTGAATGGCTCCGAAACATGGTTGCTCTCACAGGCACACACTTTCCGGGAAGCTAATATTTTTGCTTGCGAATAGAAGCAATCAGTGCATTTAATTCCCCGCCTACCAAGAGCATATACATACAGAAGTAAAGCCAGAGCATCAATAAAACAATGGCTGTCAAACTACCATAGGTGTTATTGAAATTGGAAATATGGTCTATATAAAAAGAATACAAAAAAGAAAAACCAATCCATCCCACAGCGGTAGCAATGGCACCTGGTAGGGCCTCTAATATGCTGGATTTACGATTGGGAATCCATATATACATATAGAGGAAAAATAAAATCAATAGGCACATAGAAGCGGAAGTACGAATACTGATGACTAGAAATACAGCGTCCTCCAAGGAAGGAAAATGTTGGAGTAAGGTATGGGTAATCCGGTTACCAAAGGCCAACAATAACAGGGTAGCCAACAAAAGTACAGAAAAAATCACAGTATGCAAAGTTGCTTCCAGTCGTAAAATAAAATAATTTCTATTTTCTTTATGCTCATAAACGGTGTTCAACCCATAAATCAAAGAACAAAATGCTTTGGAAGCAGCCCATAAGGTAGTCAGAATGGTAATAGATGCCACAGTACCGGAAGAGGTAAATACTTCTTTTATAATTCTGGTAATAGAGGTGGCAACCGGTGTTGGCAAATTGGCTTCTACATAAGCAATCATTTGCCATTGGTCGATGGGCAGATGTTTTACCATGGTCAACAAAAACATAAAAAAGGGAAAGGCGGAAAGAATAATGTAGTAAGCCGCCTGGGCTGCATAAGCAGATAAGGCATGTTTTTGCATATTGTCAAAAAAAATCTTTGTGTAAACAATTCCTTTGATCACTCGGCGCATATCCTAGAATCATCCTTTCTCTATTTTTAAGGTTACCATTTTTTGTTAAAGTGACAAGGTCAATCCTATCATATATTCTTAGTATATGCAATAAAAAATCGTAACAATCCTCTCTCATAAAAAAAGCCGATACCAGTTCCTGTGTTCTATTTGCGATATATGAAAAAATATGTTATCATTTGACTTTAGTGTTTTAAGTTGATTTATAGTTCACAATGGTAGAGAAAGGATAGAAAAGATGCAGATAGGAAAAAGGACAATTTGCCTGCTTTTAACAAGTGCAATTGTATTGCAGGGATGTCAATACAAGGGTGTAAAAAATGAGAAAAAAGAGGCAGTAGTTACAAGTATACAGCCCATAGACCTGCCAGAAGAAAGTTATTTGACTTTAAAAAATGGTGTATATACAGCCACTGGTGGTGCGGTACAAATAACTGTTTCAGATGATTGGAAAATAAATGAGGACGATTCCTCTATTTTAGAATGTAAGGCAAAGGATCGGGAGAAGGATTTTATCAGTGTGAATGTGACGGCAAAGGACTTGGCATTTGCAGATTGTTCAAAGAAAAGTTTTGAAGCCTATTATAATAAAATTTTTGATAATTATAAGACAGTACAATATGAAAGGACGACAGTCCAAGGGCTTCCTGCCATTTATTTTTGTTATTCTTATTCCAAAGATTCCACAGATGTGATTGCCTATCAATATTTGATAGATGGAAGTATGACCTATATGATCTGTTTTACAGATGCATCTGGCAAGTTAGTGGAAGAGAAAGATGCCATGATGGAAAAATTGCGCATCTGCAAATAGGCAACAGCATGGCAGACGAGGTTTTCTTGCAAAAACCAGTTGACTACTGGAAACAACATAGTACATAAAAGAAGGCTCACAGCATGCTTGGTTACGAATTGCTGTGAGCCTTTATTATGTAATAGGAAATTGCGATGCAATTTCCTATTACATAAAAACGCTCCGCGAGGATGCCCCTTTTCTCTAAGCAGAGTCTGGGGTAGGGTGATAACAAACCTGTTTTGACCAGGGTTATCATCTTATTTTGCAACTTCATTAATAATCGAAACAATTTTGTCAATTGGTTTATTCAAAGGACTTTTGCGCATGGCACTCATATATAAGTCTCGTTTGGCGTATACCGCATGTAGTCCTTCTTTCAGGGTCTCGCCGGTTAAACCTTCCTCTGGAATGACATAACTATATCCTTGCTTTTGGAAGGAATTTGCATTTAAGATTTGATCGCCACGGCTGGCTGCCTTGGATAATGGAATTAAAATATTTGGCTTTTGCAATGCCAATAATTCACATATGGCATTGGCGCCTGCTCGTGAAATAACAACATCTGCTGCATTTAACAAATCACTCAGTTCTTTTTTTACATATTCGAATTGTACATATCCCTTGGTGTTGTTTAGTGAAGGGTCAGTTTTGCCCTTTCCACACAAATGAATAATTTGATATTTTTCCAACAGGGTTGGCAGAATGCTGCGGACAGCTTCGTTGATTGCCACAGATCCAAGACTACCACCAATGATTAATATGACCGGTTTGTTGATGGTAAATCCACATAGGGATAATCCCTTTAATTTGTCACCGGAAAATAATTCTTCTCGAATAGGAGAGCCGGTTAAAACGGCCTTGCCTTCTGGAAATAATGCTACCGTTTCCGGAAAGTTGGTACAGACTTTGGTAGCGTGTGGCAGGCAAAGTTTGTTTGCTAATCCGGGTGTAATGTCTGATTCATGAATAATAGCAGGTACATGGTGACGTTTTGCTGCCAATACGACAGGCACTGTCACAAATCCACCTTTGGAAAATACTACATCTGGTTTTAATTTTTTTATTAAAGTGGATGCTTCGTGACAACCTTTTAAGACACGGAAGGGATCTGTAAAATTTTTAAGGTCGAAATAACGACGCAATTTTCCAGAAGAAATACCATAATAAGGGATATTAAATTCCTTAATTAATTCTTTTTCGATACCATTTTTTGATCCAATATAATGAATGTCGTAGCCTTCTTTTTTTAAAGCTGGAAGCAAAGCAATGTTAGGTGTAACATGTCCTGCTGTGCCACCACCGGTTAATACAATTCGTTTCATGAGAATATTCCTTTCTGATTATAGGTGTTTATCGTCTTATGCTTGTTTATAGCCTTTCAATGCGGTAGCTAGTTGATCTGGACAAGATGATTTTTTGAAGCCACAAGGAATGCCTTCCAATCGGCGAATGACATCATCTACGTGCATACCTTCTACCAAACGTGCAACGCCAACTGTGTTGCCAGCGCAACCACCTACAAAGGTTACATTTTTTACGATATCATTTTCAATTTCAAAGTGAATTTCTGAGGAACAAACACCTTTTGTCTTATATACCAACGCAATCGCCCCTTTCTTTTTTTATCATATATAAAGGTGAATTCGCATGCAAGCATGCATTCTGTTGACTACTTGCTCATACAGTTTAGTTTATCTGATGTTATCATATATGTATGAAAGTGAATTGCTCAGCAGTTTTGCAGCTTTCGCAATTCCAGCTCTGTATGCACAATCCGCTCCTAACGAAGCTGCTTGTTCATACAGTTCAAGTTATCAAGTAGATATATTTTTTTACCAGCGAGCTTGCAAAAAACATATCTGCTGATAACACTTTCATAGTTGATTATACTCGTTTCCCATAAGGAATGCAATGAAAGATTGTGGAATGGTTATGGTAAAGAAAAAAGCGAATTTAGTACCATTAGGCTTGAGTCCAAGCGAAAGCGGGTTTTGGAAGGGAGATACCCATATGCCTGCGATATCAAAAAAATGAAATGGGAAGCGGACGTCATAGAGAAAAAAAGAACAAGTGCCAACGTTTACTTGACACAAACGTGTGGGCGTTTGTGTATTGCAAATTATTAAAAATTTTGACATAATGATAAGTAACAGTATAGTCAATAGATTACAAAGAAAGGATTAGCAGATGGGGAACATATATTATACAAGACATGGACAGACGGTCTGGAATGTAGAGCGTAAAATTTGCGGGGCTTCGGATGTGGAATTGACAGAATTGGGACATGCGCAGGGAATAGAATTGGGAGAAAAGATTAAGGCAGAGAGGCTGCCTATTGATGAAATTTTATATTCTCCCTTGCAGAGAGCAGCCCAAACTGCTTTACATATTGCAGAGATTACAGGTATTCCTGCCAGAGCGGAAGAACGATTGCGGGAACAATGCTTTGGTAAATATGAAGGCACACCAAGACGAGGAGAAGAATTTCAAGCAGCCAAGCAACATTTTATAGATTCCTTTGAAGGAGGCGAGACCATGTTGCGTCTGGCTCAAAGGATTTATAATTTGTTGGATGAATTGCGCAAGGAAGATGGAAAAAAGACCTATTTATTGGTGGCCCACAATGGCATTTCCCGTGTGGTGCGTTCCTATTTTGAAGATATGACCAACGAAGAATATGCAGGATACGGAATAAGAAATTGTGAGATTATAGCTTTTGACTGGAACCAGGGTACGAAAAGATAGAAAGGATGCGAAGAAATGAATAAATTTGGAATTATTGGTGCAATGGACGAAGAGGTTAGTTGTTTGAAGGAAAAAATGCAGGTAACAAAGGTAGAAAAAAAGGCAGGCATGGAATTCTTTCAGGGAAGTTTACAAAATAAAGAAGTGGTGATTGTACGAAGTGGAATTGGTAAAGTCAATGCCGCAATCTGTACACAGATTTTAGTAGATGATTTCGGTGTAGAAGCTGTCATCAATACAGGTGTTGCAGGGGCTTTAGAAAATGCAATCAATATCGGAGATATTGTATTGTCTTCCGATGCATTACAGCATGATGTAGATGCAACTGGTTTTGGCTATAAATTGGGTGTCATTCCACGTATGGAACAATCCATTTTTACTGCAGATGAAACCTTGATTGCCGTTGCCAAGAAAGTCAATGAAGAGGTAAATAGCGAGATTTCTACTTTTGTAGGTAGAGTTGTCAGTGGTGATCAGTTTGTTTCCAGCAAGGAAAAAAAGGATTTCTTAGTGGAAGAATTCGGCGGTTACTGTACAGAGATGGAAGGTGCTTCTATTGCACAGGTATGTTATTTGAATCAAATTCCATTTTTGGTGATTCGTGCCATTTCCGACAAGGCTGACCAAAGTGCAACCATGGATTATGGTGAATTTGAAAAACAGGCCATTGTGCACACAGTCAAATTGGTGACAGGTATGATGGAAGCTTTAGCCTAGAATACGATTGGCACCTATGGAATGGGTTGTCGAAACTTGCGATGAATTTTTCTTGTATTTTAGGGGAAGGAACTTTACAATAATCATATGCAGAACGAACTATACATAAGTCTCGGACAGAACTGCCCCTTACCTTTCTATAAAGCCAGGTGGGTGTGACATGAAAATGTCAGCGGTTGTTCTAATACACAAGTTTTTTTGTGTAATAGGAAATTGCGATGCAATTTCCTATTACATAAAAAACGCTCCGCGAGGATGCGCAGACCGCGGAGATGGAGTTAATTGCTGCGCAATACCGCGGTCGCGCTAGAGTTTTGCAAGCAAAACTCTTTGT
>JAFORL010000043.1 GCA_017393285.1 Lachnospiraceae bacterium | reverse complement strand
TAGAAAAAATCTTTGGGCATAACCGCTTGAAAGGTTTGCTGATTAAAAACTTTGAAGCTGCAGGCTTGTATTTAAAATATATGAAGAATACAGATGTAGAGGCTAGACTTGACTATAATATGTATTCTTTTAACAAAGAGGCAAAACAATTCTGGAAAAACCACGGAATTGTCCTTAGTACAGCGGCTGTGGAGATGAATGGATATGAGTGGAAGAAGAATGGTTGTGCTGACCAGGAGATTATTGTGTATGGAAGAACGGCGGTAATGACTTCGGCGCAATGTGTGCAGAAAAATGTACTTGGTTGTAACAAAACTCCGGGATTCCTTGTTATGAGAGATAAGTTTGACAAGGAATATGCCGGTAGAAATTGCTGCAAATATTGTTATAATCAGATATTTGAGAAAACATGCACATCCCTTCATTCATTTGCTGAAGAAATCATGGAATTGAAACCGGAGGGAATTCGTGTTTCATTATTAGATGAAAATGAAATGCAAACGGAAAAAATATTAACATTTATTGAGCAGAGATTTTTACTTGGAGAGGAAGCAAAGTGTCCTTTTGAAACATTTGAGACTGGACATTTTAGAAAGGGAGTAAGGTAGGTGTAAATTGTGGAACTTATTTTGACAGATTTATCAAGGTATGTGATTGCGTTATTGATGGGAATGTACACATATTGGGGCTTTATGGGGTTTGCTGCAAAAAAGAAAACTAGGAATCGCATCATTCGCAGACAACGAAGCCTTATGTATTTGTTCCATTTTGTGGGACATGGGGTGATTTATCTAAATACAGGTGATGTAAAAATATTAGGAATATATATTTGTGAGTTGGCTTATTTTGTGGGAAGTCAGATACTCTTTCAAAAGATTTTTTCGGAAGAGAATATGCCACTTGTGACACAGATACATATGCTGTTTTCTATTAGCCTATCTATGCTTGTTCGTCTGGATTTTGATATTGCCAAGAGACAGTTTGTGTATATGATTATTGGAACTGTTCTGGCAGCAGGCATGCCATGGCTGTTAAAACACATGAAAAATCTGTCAACAGATGGTTGGTTTTACAGTGTTTTGGGCGTGATTATGCTTTTGCTTGTAATGATGTTTGGTACGACAAAATACGGTGCAAAAAACTGGTTGATTATAGGTGGCGTTTCCCTTCAGCTATCGGAGTTTGTTAAAGTTTTGTTTGTATTGTCCTTTGCAGGATTGTTTGCTACAGAAAGTCTGGCGTTTAAAAGTATTTTGAAAATGTCAGCTATGGCAGCAGCATTTGTGGGAGTTTTGGTGCTTGAAAAAGATTTGGGTGGCGCTTTGATTTTCTTTATTTGCTATTTGTTTATGCTATTTGTGGCAACCGGAAAATGGTCATATCTGTTGGAAGGTTTCCTTGCAGGAACCGGAGCATCTATGGTGGCATATTTCTTATTTGGACATGTAAGAACGAGAGTTTTAGCATGGAGAGATCCATGGGGAACCATTGATAATCAAGGATACCAGGTGGCGCAGTCGCTGTTCGCTATTGGAACCGGAGGATGGTTTGGTATGGGGCTCACAGCCGGACTTCCGAAAACTGTGCCAATCAGAGAGAGCGATTTTATTTTTGCAGTAATTTCTGAGGAAATGGGCGCAGTATTTGCTATTTGTATCGTTCTTATTTATTTGTGTTGTTTTATATGGATGATTAACATTGCCATGAGAGTAAATGATATGTTTGGTAAATACCTTGTGGTTGGATATAGCGTGATACTGCTGTTTCAAACATTTCTTACCTTGGGAGGTGTCACAAAGTTTATTCCATCCACCGGTGTAACTTTGCCTTTGGTAAGTTATGGAGGAAGTTCTGTGTTAGGTACTATGATTATGTTTGGTGTTTTGATGGGCGTAAATGTAAATGAGCAAAGGATGGTGAATGATAATGCAGGTCAAGTGGCTGAAGAAACAAAAGACTGAAGAACCTGAAAATGTGGTTGTGCAGACACAAGATAATATTGTACGAGGCGGAAATCGGGAGATTATTGCAGTTACTTACATTTTTATGGCATTATTTGCTGGATTGTTGGCTTATTTCTTGTATTTTATGATAGTGTCTAGAAAAGATGTGATTAACAATTCTTACAATCAGCGACAAAAAGTGCTTGCAGAGCGTACTGTCCGTGGAAAAATATATGCCAGTGATAAAACCGTGCTTGCAGAAACGGTACAAAAAAACGGGAAGGAAACAAGAAATTATCCTTTTGGCAGAGAGTTTTGTCATGTGGTAGGACATTCTACTGAGGGAAAAACAGGAGTAGAATTGATGGAAAATTTCAATTTACTTACTTCGAATGATAATCTTATGACCAATATGCAGAAAATGCTGAATGGCGAAAAGACAATTGGGGATAATGTTGTTACTACACTTGATGTGAATTTGCAAAAAGTTGCTTATAATGCACTTGGAAATTTCAGAGGTGCTGTGATTGTTTCGGAACCAAAAACAGGAAAAGTGTTGGCGATGGTATCAAAGCCGGATTATGATCCAAATCCTTCGTATCTTAATCCGAATTGGGAAACATTGACGAAAAATAGTGATGACAGCTCGAAGTTGTTAAACCGTGCGACACAAGGATTGTATCCACCAGGGTCCACTTTTAAAATGTTTACTGCGTTGGAATATATGCGGCAACATGAAGATTACAAGAAGTTTTCTTATAGCTGTGTCGGTAAGGAAGTTCAAGATGGATATACGGTCAACTGTTTTATGAATCATGTGCATGGTGTCCAAAGTTTAAAACAGGCATTTGCAAATTCCTGCAATTCCTGCTTTGCGTATCTTGGAACACAGTTGGATGTGAAAAGCTTTCGAAAGGATGCAGACAGCTGGTACTTTAATACGAAATTACCAACTTCTTTTGTGAATAAGCCAAGTAGTTTTGTGTTAAATGGAGAGTCCAACAAGGAAGAAGTAATGCATACTTCCATGGGACAGGGAAAAACACAGATTACTCCACTTCATTTGAATATGTTTACCAGTGCGGTTGCCAATGGTGGAAGTATGATGAAATCTTACGTGGTAGACCATTTAGAGAGCAACAATGGGAAAATTGTCAGAACGAATAAACCGAAAAAAGTTGCTACTGTTATAGAGGAGACGGAGGCAGAAAAACTTACCAGTTTCATGAAAGAGGTAGTAAAATCAGGAACTGCAACATCCCTTAGTTATTTATCCTATTCCGTAGCAGGAAAGACGGGATCGGCAGAATACGATTCTACAAAAGCTTCTCACGCATGGTTTACCGGATTTGCCCCTGCCAATGACCCGAAAATCAGTGTTACCGTCATTGTGGAAAGCATGGGTACAGGTAGTGAATATGCAGTACCTATTGCAAAAAAAATCTATCAGGCATATTTGGGAAATTAGATGGTTAGTATTGAAAAAAGCATATAAAAGGAGTATACTAAAACAGAGTTTTAGTGTCTGTTATATTAGGATATTTTTTGATATAACAGTAAGGTATTAGTACACACCAAATTCATATTGCGATGCAATAGGAGACAGGAGGAATTGCGATGGTCGAAGCAACGAGCTGTGGTGGTGTGGTAATTTTCAGGGGAAAAATTTTGTTACTGTATAAAAACTACAAGAATAAGTACGAAGGCTGGGTGTTACCAAAAGGTACAGTAGAAGAGGGCGAGGAGTTCAATGAAACAGCTCTTCGTGAAGTGAAGGAAGAAACAGACGTCACAGCTTCTATCATTAAGTACGTTGGTAAGAGTCAGTACACGTTTAATACTCCACAGGATACAGTAACAAAGAATGTTCATTGGTATTTAATGATGGCTGATAGTTATTATAGTAAACCACAAAGAGAGGAATATTTTTTAGATTCTGGATTTTATAAATTTCATGAGGCATATCACCTTTTGAAATTTTCAAATGAGAAACAGATTCTTGATCGTGCGTACAATGAATATGTGGATTTAAAGAAGAGTAATCTTTGGGGATCAAAAAAATATTTTTAACAGGAATTAGGAATCACCTCGGTGGTTCCTGAATTTTGTATATCAGGAATTTATTTTAATTTTAAGAAAGTATTGTTATGTATTCTCGGCGTCTTTGTATACAAGAATTTCGAGAGGACATTTCTAAAAATAGGAGGGCTTATGGAAAGAAAAAATGCTTGGGAGCAGTATTCAAAAAAACAAATCACAGAACTTGAAAAGTTGAACAAAGGGTATTTGGAATTTTTAAATCACGGAAAGACAGAACGTGAATGTGTCAATGAGATTGTTAAAATGATCAAAAAGGTAGGGTATGTAGATTTAGATACGTATCGTGATGGAAAGAAACAGTTAAAAGCAGGAGATAAAGTGTATGCGGTTTGCATGAAGAAAACAGTAGCTATGTTTATCATTGGTAAGGAAGATATTGAGCAGGGTATGAATATTTTAGGAGCACATATTGATTCTCCACGTCTTGATATCAAACAAAATCCATTATATGAGGACAATGGTTTTGCATATCTTGATACGCATTATTATGGCGGTATTAAGAAGTATCAGTGGGTGACACTTCCTCTTGCTATTCACGGTGTT
>JAFORL010000042.1 GCA_017393285.1 Lachnospiraceae bacterium | reverse complement strand
GGCCGATTAGAATAAAGAGTTATGCTTGCAAAACTCTAGCGCGACCGCGGTATTGCGCAGCAATTAACTCCATCTCCGCGGTCTGCGCATCCTCGCGGAGCGTTTTTTATGTAATAGGAAATTGCATCGCAATTTCCTATTACACAAAATAGTCGTAACCCTTATAAATACTATGGTTACGGCTGTTTTCTTTTCCATCAGCAACGTTCCATAATTTCTAATACTCGTTTTGCATTTTCCCCATCTTCATGTGAATAATGCAGTTTTACAAAAGATTGATATTTTTCCTCGTCTATCTTCTCTTGCACAATAGCCTTTGCCAAATCCTCCAAAGTTCTCACAATCGGTCCGGGTGCATAAGTCTGATAATCCGCATAAAATCCTCGATCATATGCTTCTAAATCATAAGCAAACAAGACAATCGGTTTTCGCAACAAGGAAAATTCCACCATCGTAGAGGAATAGTCGTTGATTAACACATCTGCAACGGCATACAATTCCTTTACATCTGGATAATTGGAAACATTCCACATTCTATCACTGGTAGGAATCGACAATCCCATGCCTTGCAAAGAAGGATGCAGGCGAAGTAAAATCACCCATTCTTCGCCAAGTTGTTTCTCCAACTGTTCTCCCTCCAATTGCGACAATAGATTTATATTTTCAGCCTCTGTCTTTCGAAAAGTAGGAGTGTATAAAGCAATTTTCTTTCCCTTCAAATTCGGATATTCTTCATACACCTGCGCCTTTGCTCTTTCCAACTTTTCTTTGGAGAAATAAAAATCCAATACCGGCAATCCGGTTGGGTAAATCCGATTCTCTGCAATGCCAAAGGCTTCTTTATAAAATGGCACCACCTGTTCCCCACTCACAAATAAATGGGTAATTTTCTGGTTCCCTTTTTTTACGGCTCTTCTGGTAGTTTCGTCCTCTTCTGTAGATAAGCCAAATCGTTTCCAAGCCCCTATTCCATGCCACAACTGCACTACTTTTGTCTTTTTGTGTAACCGCATATATGCCAAAGGCAGAAAATTATCATTGAGATAGATTTCCTCCGCAGTAGAAAAATGGTAATTTAAGACCAAATAGAAATAGACGGCTCCCTTGATTTTATTCCACTTGCTTCCCTGAAATAAATCTTGTTTTGATACCACCACAAATTTCTTTTTTTCTCCCTTTTCCTGCATGGCATCAAATAAATATTTCATATTGCCTTGAAAATGATCATTGTGAACCAGATACCCCACTACTTTTCCTTTTTGGACTGGCAAAACTCCAAACAAATGTGACACCAAACCATAAAACCAATACCCCAATTGCTTCTTCCACATACCGACACCTTCTTTCTGTTCTTTTTATTTCTGTTCTTTTTATTTCTGTTTTTTAATTGTTTCTGTTCTTTAATTATTTCTATTTTTTAATTTCTGTTCTTTTTATTTTTGTTCTTTAATTATTTCTGTTTTTTATTTCTATTTTTTTATTATTTTTGTTTTTTTATTTCTGTTTTTTTATTATTTCTGTTCTTTAATTGTTTCTGTTGTTTATTGTTTCAGTTCTTTTTATTATTACTACTTTTTCTATTCTTTTCTTAGAATCAAAAAAGCCCCAACCCAACAGTTCAAAGACTGTCAAACTAGGACTTTAAGTGCGCCGCCAGGGGTTCGAACCCTGGACACCCTGATTAAGAGTCAGGTGCTCTACCAACTGAGCTAGCGGCGCTCACTCTGTTTTGTGACGCTCACCTCGTCAACAATGAGTATTATATACTATGTAAAAACAAAATGCAAGTACTTTTTTTAAAAAATTTAAAATTTTTTTATGTCCAATTTTCCCCAAATAAAGCGGTCGCAATCCATCATGCGATAACATTGAGACAAGCTGGAAACATGTATGTATTGTATTCTATTCTCCCCAAAAAATCACAAGCATAGTTTGATCACAATGAGAGAAGCCCCCTTCCTCTAAGTGGAGCATACGAAAAAGTTATAACTAACCAGTCTTAAGCCCAACTGTTACGCCAGATCAATCAAGAGCAACGAATACATACAAATAAACCAAGAACAACAAATAAATTTGACAATTTTATTCCCAGCATGTTACACTTTTAGATAAATAAACTCTCAGCATTTTTTATTTATAAAATTTGGTCATTAGATTTTTTCTTGGAGCGTACATATAATGGAGAGTATCCAAGAAAAATATAGCCGAAATAATGGTATAAAAGAAATGTCAAAGAGAACATGTATAGGGAAAGGAATTTTTTATGATTACATTATTAGGCAAGTTATTTATTCACACATCCGATCCTATGAAGCAAAGAAAATATTACGGTACCTTATGTAGTATCACAGGTATTGTACTTAACATCTTTCTATTTCTAGGAAAATACTTAGCAGGGGTGCTCAGTGGCTCTATTGCTATTACCGCAGATGCCTTTAACAACTTATCGGATGCTGGTTCCTCATTTATCACCTTAATTGGATTTTTATTTTCTGGTAAAAAACCCGACTTAGAACATCCATTTGGACATGGAAGATTTGAATACATTTCAGGTTTTATCGTATCGTTGGCAATTTTACTGATGGGCGTAGAACTTTTCAAAAGTTCAGTGGGTAAGATTATACATCCCGAAGCAGTAGATAGTAGCCCACTTGCATTAGCCATTTTATTGGCATCGATTCTGGTAAAATTATATATGGCTATTTATAACCATACATACGGTCAGCGATTTGATTCTGCTGCCATGAAAGCAACTGCTACGGATTCCTTATCCGATATGGTTTCCACCTCCGTTGTATTGATTTCCATGCTGGCATTACAATTTTTCCACTGGAACATCGACGGATTTTGTGGTTTATTTGTTGCTATTTTTATTCTATATGCAGGATTACAAGCGAGTAAAGAGACCTTAGATCCCCTTTTGGGATTAGCACCAGACCCTGATTTCGTGCAAAAAGTAGAAGAGTTAGTACTTTCCTACCCACTGGTAGAAGGGATTCACGACCTAATTGTACATGACTATGGTCCCGGTCGTCTCATGCTTTCCCTACACGCAGAAGTACCGGGAGATGAAGATATTTTCCTACTTCACGATGAGATTGACCAAATTGAACATCATTTAAGACAAACCTTAAATTGCGAAGCGGTTATTCACATGGATCCCATTGAAACCAATAATGAAGAAGTGAACAAAAATAAGAATTTAATTGCAGAAAAACTGAAGAAAATTCACCCGGACATAACCATACATGATTTTCGCATGGTTATGGGTTATACCCATTCCAATGTAATCTTTGATGCTGTCATTCCTTTTGAATTGGAACTTTCTCCAAAGGAAATTCGTGAAAAGATTTCCACACAAGTGAAGGAAATCAATCCAACCTTTGAAACGGTGGTAACCTTGGATGCTCCATATACAAAAAAATAAGAATACCTGTTGATTTATACTTAAAACATCCTGATTTTTTATCAAAAAAACTATAGCCTATACTTTTTTAAGTAACTTTATGATTTCAAAAAAGTATAGGCTAATCTATGTACTCACTGTGGAGGGTTTACGTTCTAACTTCCCCTCCCCTTCCCTTAGAGGAAGTATTCTTCTCAGACTAAAATAAAAACCTCTTTGTTCCACAGGCATTCTCCCTAAGTACAAAGAGGTTTTCTTATATTATTCTATCTCGAAAATGTTATATAAACTCCATTCTAAACCAGATATTTACTGCATAGTGCCTACAATACCAAACCACTGTTTTTGCGATTTGTGTGCCTGCCCCACAGGGAATTTTAAAGTAACCCCACTTTCATAGTAAAAGTACAAAGAGTTTTGCTTGCAAAACGCTAGCGCGACCGCGGTATTGCGCAGCAATTAACTCCATCTCCGCGGTCTGCGCATCCTCGCATCGCAATTTCCTATTACATAAAAAAACGACAGGCAAGCTGAGGGGAGGTGCTTGCCTGTCTAAAATGAGAGGGAGTATAACAAAATTTATAAATGTCATGGGAGTATGACACTTATAATGGAAATTGGCTTTTCTACCATCTTCACATCTCATTCCCCATGCAAAGAGAAATCTTCTCTCTACATAGGAAAATCTTATAAGTCAGCTGCAGTTAATCCAGCTTCCTTTGCTAATGCAACGATTGATTTCTTTGAAATCTTCTTACCTTCGTACTCAATCAAATCGTCTTTCTCGCCTGTGAAGATGCATGCTTGCTCGACCTTTGTAAGAATGATCTTGTTATCTTCTACTAAGATTGATAACTCATCCTTGTCTTCAATACCAAGTGTTCTTCTTAACTCAATTGGTAATGTAATACGACCAAGCTCATCTAACTTTCTAACTATACCTGTCTTTGACTTCATAACGTATCTCCTTTGTGATATGAAACAATCACATCGAAACAAGGACTAACACCCTTGTTCCAGTAACTCACTGCTGTACAGTGTGTACTGTTTCTTAACTCTATCTTTGTCTCATTGACTATATATAGAATATCACAAAAATAAAAGTTGTGCAACCCCATATTTTTACTATAAATAGCATTTTTTTAATTTTCGTAATTTTTTCACATTTTCACTTGCAATAAATGGAAACTTGCACAAAACTCCCATTTTATCAAGCGTTTTCATTGGATAAATTGTTGTAAAAAAATACCAATCAAAATTTTGTTTTGTTTTCTTGTAAAATATGCACACATTTTTTTCTAAATTGAAAATTTTTTTTCACATAAGATTAAAATAATCCACCCTACTATCTTATGGCAATCCCCCTCAAAACTTCACGTTTTGCAATAAATTTATTGACATTTGTTGATAGGTAAGTTTATTTCTTTCCCTCAAAATAATGTACTCTCAGAGTCATTTTATACTAGAATTTCAAGATAGATTTTTCTTGGTTAACAATATTCCCGCAGTGCGTACGCACGAGGAAATGGAGAAAATCCAAGGAAAATATAGCAGAAATTATGGTATAAAGTAGATTCCAAGAGTACATTATATAAGAATGGATGGTGCAAAAAATATGTAACCTTACATGAAAGCCCAAAACACTGCATACACTAGAAATAACAAGAAAATAATGAAGAAGGTGCGATTTTGTTAGATTATATTTGGGCATTTTTAATTTTAATCGGCATTGGCGTTGGTATTATTTCAGGCAATGCTACCAGCATAGATACTACCATGATTGATAGTACCAAAGAGGCGGTTTCTCTCTGTATTACCATGTTGGGCATTATGGCTATGTGGACAGGATTAATGGAAATTGCAAAAGAGTCCGGGCTTTTGGATATTTTTTTACATAAACTAGAACTTCCTCTCGGTTGGCTATTTCCCCAAGTTCCCAAAGACCATCCTGCAATGACCCACATGGCGTCTAACATTTTAGCAAATATTTTGGGCTTGGGTTGGGCTGCTACCCCTATGGGTTTAAAGGCTATGAAAGAACTGGGAAAATTACAGAAAAAAAACATCAAAGAAGAGCAAATTGCCTCTGACACTATGTGTATGTTTGTAATTCTCAATATTTCCTCATTACAGTTGATTCCTGTTACCATCATCGCTTATAGAAGCGAATATGGTTCCACAGCACCTTCCTCCATTATTCTTGCAGGAATCCTGTCAACCGTCTGCTCTACCATAGCAGGCATTGCTTTTGCAAAATATATGGAAAGCCGACATAAAATCTCAAAAAAACAAATCTAGTGCAAGTCTCCTTCCAAAAGACTTGGCACGAAGCGTTTCTCTTCATTCACATTGTTTTCCATTTGTAAAACCCTTTTTTCCATAAAATTCTATTTCCTAATAAACAAGGGGCTGTCCCACAAAGAAAAACATCACAAAATATAGTGCATCATTTACAAATGCTATACTATATTAGGTGTCATGCCTGCTTCGTGCGACAGCCCCTATCCTTATTTTACATTGTTCATATTCTAAACAATAACCTTATTTGTAACAGTGCAGCCAATTGGTTACACTGTTGCTCTGATTCTACATTTTCATATAGTGCACACTAAAAATGCCCAGCCCTGACTAAACTGTTCTAAAAATTTTAGTTTTTTTCCTTTATTTTGATGTAATAAGAATGAAGATCAGTTCCTTCTTCAAGATTATCTGCTAATTTAGCTGTTACAGGACTCTTTGTGCCTGTTAATGCACTCTTCTTGTTTGTAACCATTGCATAATAAATCGGATCCTTATCTGTTCCTTCTCCATATACTATATAGAAAGGATATGCGACATTCTTTTTGGCTTCTCCAACACCTTTAATTGTTACATAATCTGCAACAATACCATGCTTCTTTGTCTCAATAAATAAGGTACCATCATACATAGAAAAGTTGGTATCTTCCTTATCT
>JAFORL010000041.1 GCA_017393285.1 Lachnospiraceae bacterium | reverse complement strand
GAACAAAGAGTTTTGCTTGCAAAACTCTAGCGCGACCGCGGTATTGCGCAGCAATTAACTCCATCTCCGCGGTCTGCGCATCCTCGCGGAGCGTTTTTTATGTAATAGGTAATTGCATCGCAATTTCCTATTACATAAAAAAAGAAACAGGATTGCACTATGTTGCGATGCCCCCTGTCTACTTGACAGGGGGCATCGCAAATATGCTTCACTGTTTCTTTTTTATTCTAATCTATTTTCCTTCGTCACCAGAATGCTTGCTTGCAATTCTGTTTCCATCTTATGCATTTTCCACAAAAGCAACAAAGTTGCAAAGCAAGTGGCTTTCCTATACTTTAATGCCTGCATAGAAGACTTCTCTCTCTAACATCTTATGCATTTTCCCTAAAAGCAATTAATTTTTGCATATCTTCAGGTATTGGCGCGCTTATTCTAAGCACTTTATTCTCCAATGGATGCATGAATTGGAATTGATAAGCATGTAACATTGCCCTCTCACACAGGACACCCTCCACGTTTTCCCTTCCATCGCCATAAAGAGGATCCCCCAACAAAGGAAAACCTAGTCTGGATAGATGAAAACGAATTTGATGCATTCTTCCTGTACCGATGGTCACTTCACATAAACTATATTTTGAAAAGGATTGCCGTCTTTTATAACTGGTATTTGCATGTTTCCCGTAAATAAAATCCTCTACCGCCTGATATTTTCCACCTATTTTTTGATATCCCATAGGTAAATGAATCTCTCCCTCTTCAGGCACAATTCCTTTTGCCAAGGCAAGATAAACCTTATTGACAGACCTACTCCGCTCCAACTTGGAGGCCGCCAAACTATGCTTTGCTATACATACAATTCCAGATGTATCATAATCCAGCCTTCCAATTGGATGAATATGCGCCTGCTGACCACTTTGCTCCAAATAATAAGCAACATAATTACACAGGCTATCCAACCAATGACCAACAGAAGGGTGCGTTGCCATATGTGGTGGTTTATTGACAATCAGCAAATCTGCATCTTCATATAAAATTTCTATCTGGCCTCCCACTGCTACAATCGAATTGCTCCTGACCTGTTTCGTATCTTTTATAATTTGCAATACTTGTCCTGTCTGCACCTTTGTACGCACCGTTACCCGTTGCCCATCTAACAAAATTCCTTGTGGATGCTGTTTACATCTAGCCAAATGACGCTGTGAAAAACCATATTTCTCCGTTAAAATCTCTCGGATTGTCTTTTGATTCTGAGCAGCGTCAATCTGCACATCTAAGTAGGTATCAGGCGCAGCCATCAGATCCAATTGTAATCCCCACCTGTTAATGCAAGAGACAGTAACGCATCATACTGCTCCACTTCTTCTCCTTGTAGAACCTTACAAAGTTTGGCATGCTCCTCTATAACCGGCATTTCTTCATCTGGACCAATTTCCATATCTGGTGTCTCCCCACAATAAGGGCAAACCATGATGGGTCCTATTTGTAGATGCAGAAAACGACTTCCACAAGCTTCACACTCATAAAATCCACATCGTTCTGTATCATCTGGTACAAAATACATATGTATCCTCCTATTTTTATCGAATGCGCTCTGTCAAGCCTAACTTCTTCTGTACTTTACGCAAAGTCTTCATAGAAGTATAGCTTGCTTTTTCTGCATTTTCCTTAATAATGCTATCAATATATGCCTTATCTGCCTGCAATTCTTTCATGCGAGCCTGTAAAGGTTTCAAAATATCTACCACAGATTCTCCTACTGCAAGTTTAAATTCTCCGTATCCTTTACCATCAAACTCACGCGTAATTTCATCTCTGTTTTTTCCACTTGTAGCACTATAAATGTCAATCAAATTGCAGATACCCGGCTTATCTTCCCTATAACATATTTCACTACCAGAATCTGTGACTGCACGTTTGAACTTACGTATAATGGTATCCGGATCATCCAACAAATAGATACTTGCGTTGATATTTTCATCTGATTTTGACATCTTCTTGGTTGGATCCTGCAAACTCATAATCTTTGCACCGGTCTTTCCTACATAACCTTCCGGTATCGTAAAGACATCACCATAAATATTATTAAAACGTTCTGCAATATCTCTGGTAATTTCTAAATGTTGTAACTGATCAATACCTACCGGTACCACATCCGCCTGATACAATAAGATATCTGCTGCCATCAACACAGGATAAGTAAACAAACCAGCATTGATATTATCTGCATGTTTTGCAGATTTATCTTTAAACTGTGTCATTCTGCTCAATTCACCCATATAGGTAAAGCAATTTAACAACCAAGCCATCTCTGCATGTGCAGATACATGGGATTGAAAATAAATACAATTTTTCTTAGGATCTAAGCCTGCTGCAATATATAAAGTATATAGCATACGTGCTCTCTTACGGAATTCTGCTGGATTTTGACGAACGGTCAAGGAATGGAGATCCATAACACCATAAAAACATTCATATTCTTCTGATAATTTTATCCAATTATTTAATGCCCCCAAGTAATTTCCCAAAGTCAAATTACCAGTTGCCTGCATTCCGCTATATAAAATCTTTTTATCACCAATCATTATTTTGTCGGCCTCCTTTAACTTCTTTCCTATTCAACATGTTATAGTGTAACACATTCCATTCATATAGTCAAAAAAGATTTGCATCTCATCTTGCATAATACCTATATTTAAGCTACAATACAAATAAAACTAAGTGAAAAAAGGAAGGAGCTTTTTATGAATACAATTGCAAGTTTTACCATAAACCACTTGGCCTTACTACCAGGCATTTATGTTTCCAGAAAAGATTCCATTGGACAAGAAACCATTACCACATTTGATTTGCGAATGACCCGTCCAAATTATGAACCCGTGATGAATACAGCAGAAATGCATGCCATCGAACATTTGGCTGCCACCTATTTACGCAACCATAAAACCTATGGTTCTAAAATCATTTATTTTGGGCCTATGGGCTGCAGAACAGGTTTTTATTTGTTATTAGCCGGAGATTACAATTCCAAGGACATTGTACCTTTGATTACAGAATTATTTGAATTTATTCGAGATTATAAAGACGACATACCTGGGGCAGCAGCCTACAACTGTGGCAATTATTTAGACATGAATTTACCAATGGCAAATTATTTAGCAAAACGATATTT
>JAFORL010000040.1 GCA_017393285.1 Lachnospiraceae bacterium | reverse complement strand
ACCATATACTGCATCTTTTGTATTCCTTTCTAAATCAAACAAACATAATTACTGCACAGTTTTTTGACCCAGGCAAAGACCAGCAGTTCAAAGCGAAGGTCAGAAAAACAGCATGCACAGTTTTCGACCTATGCAAATACCATCAATTCAAAGCAAAGGTCAGAAAACTGGTACAACAAACATGTACTCTATCATAAAAAATAATCACTTATGTGTCAATAGCTGCGGAACAATTCACTTGCATAGAATTTTTGTTCAGCAGGCAGTCATATCTATTTTCTTCCTAATGCGCACTATTATTTCTGTTCCGGACACACTTCCGGGTTGAAAGCGTAAAAATTCTTTTCATTTAATTTATCCTGTACCCGACGTAACGCCTCACCAAATCTTTGGAAATGTACAATTTCTCTTGCCCGCAAAAATTTAATTACCTGTGAAATATCCGGGTCTTTTACCAAACGTAGTATGTTGTCATAAGTGGTTCTGGCTTTTTGCTCTGCCGCCATATTTTCATATAAATCCGTAATACAATCCCCTTTAGACTGAAATTCACAGCCATTTACCGGAATCCCTCCTGCAGACATAGGCCATAAAGCATAGGTATGATCCACATAATATTTATCATAACCACTATTTACAATTTCCTCCTCCGATAAATCCTTAGTCAACTGGTAAACCAAGGTACATACCATCTCCATATGTGCCAATTCTTCCGTTCCTATATCGGTCAACAAACCGGCAACTTCATTGTAGGGCATGGTATACCGCTGTGCCAGATACCGCATGGAAGCCATCATTTCTCCATCCGGTCCACCATATTGACTCATAATAATCTGAGCAGCTTTGGGATTGCATTGTTTGATATGAAATGGATATTGTAATCGTTTTTCATAATTCCACATGTTAGCACTCTCCTTTCCAAGGCCAAGGTTGTGTTGCCCACAACCACTGATTAGAAGCACACTCATCCGCCATGCGAAGTGGCCCATAGGTATCGGCATATTCTTTGATAATATCTTTTCTTAAATTTTTATATTCCTGAAAACAACGAAGGGCAGACTCCTCTTCCGGATGGGTATCTAAAAATAATGCCACGTCCTCCATTGCAAAACTGACTTGGGATAATAATTGTAATAGTTGTTTTTTCTTACATACATTTACCTGACTCACCCACGTTTCCCCCTTCCACAGCATCCTGTGTATGGCAAATCCAATTGGGCAAAAATGCTGCCTTTTTGCAATGCCACACCCGGTTCATACAAATCTTCAAATCTTTGCCAGGGTACATAACCAATTCCAATTTGCATGCTATCTACCGGTTTTCTTTTATTACAATAGCAATTTTCTTCAATCTGGCTCCATTTTTTGCCCTGTCCTTTTCCAACATACACCGTTTCTCCACAACCTCTTTGCTTTTGCATCTGACATTGCATACCACCATTTCCATTTCCCAAATTCATTTGCTGGCATGCCATTCTTGCTCTGCGGGTACAGCCACGCATATTGCAATTGCTACACCCCATTGCCTCCTGCTGATTCCATTGCCGTTCCATATTGATTCTCCTTTCATTTCACCTTGGCAACTGTTTGCTTTACAGCCACCCTACTCTCTACTATATGAAACAAATGGAATTTTGTGCCTGTACCATTGCATGCTTCTGAATGGAGTTTGTATCACACTTTTAAAATAACAAAAGAAAAGCATAGCAACCTCTCGGTTTTGCTATGCTTTTCTTTCTTGTATATGTTGTCACGCTTACTTATGATTGTAAGGATTATTTCTTTGTAATATAACCTTTTGCCTTTAATGTCTCAGCACAAAGTACAGCTCCACCTGCTGCACCACGTACAGTGTTGTGAGATAAACCAACAAACTTCCAATCATAGATGCTGTCTTCACGAATACGTCCAACCGAAATACCCATTCCATTTTCGTAATCTACATCTAACTTCACTTGTGGTCTGTTGTCTTCTTCCATTACCTGAATGAATTGCTTTGGAGCACTAGGTAAATCTAATTCTTGTGGAAGTCCCTTGAAGTTTACTAACTTCTCAACCAATTGCTCTTTTGTAGGGTTCTTCTTAAACTTAACGAAAACTGCTGCTGTATGACCATTTAATACTGGCACACGAATACACTGACAGGTAATCTTTACGTCATCCGCTTTCTTGATTACGCCATCTTCAATCTTACCCCAAATTCTAAGTGGTTCCTGTTCAGACTTTTCTTCTTCTCCACCGATATATGGGATAATGTTCTCAACCATCTCTGGCCAATCTTTAAATGTCTTTCCTGCACCTGAAATAGCTTGATAAGTAGTAGCTACTACTTCATATGGCTCAAATTCTTTCCATGCTGTTAATACTGGTGCATAACTTTGAATAGAACAGTTTGGTTTTACAGCTACAAAACCTCTCTTAGTTCCCAATCTCTTCTTTTGGAATTCGATTACATCAAAATGCTCTGGGTTGATTTCAGGCACTACCATAGGTACATCTGGTGTCCATCTGTGTGCACTGTTGTTTGAAACTACAGGAGTTTCTGTCTTTGCATATGCTTCTTCAATTGCCTTGATTTCTTCTTTTGACATATCTACTGCTGAGAATACGAAATCAACGGTTGCAGCAACTTCTTCTACTTCATTTACATTGTGAACAATAATCTTCTTCACAGCTTCTGGCATTGGTGTATCCATCTTCCAACGATCACCTACTGCTTCTTCATATGTCTTTCCTGCACTTCTTGGACTTGCTGCAATTGTTGTTACTTCAAACCATGGATGATTCTCTAACAATGCAATAAATCTTTGTCCTACCATACCAGTTCCACCAAGAATACCAACTTTTAACTTATCGCTCATTTTGTAAATACCTCTTTTCTGTTATATAGACACGGTATAGCACAATTCTCACAAAACTGTTACTATCATCTCGTGTACATGGATTTCTCTAACTCATATCCACTTGTCATTTTTTCATGTTCGCTGTCCGCGTACATCTGTCCGTCTGTTAAAAATAGTACACTAAAATCATGGAAATTGCAAACATAAAATTACATTTTTATGAATTTTATCACATTTTCACAAAGCAACCCTATATATAGATTTATTCTTAGGTACTATTTCCAAAAAAGTCCCTTTCCTATCTTGCATAAACTTATCTATACTTCCACATCACGAAAGGTATAGTTTGGAATACCATTTTTGTATTCTATTTTTACCTCTCCTTCAATCAATGGTTGTAAATAATCTACCAATTCCTGTGTCACGTCATTGCCCTCTGGGTTAATCCACTCTCTTGGAATTGTCTTTTCTTTATTGGCTACCTTAGAAACCGGAACAGTGATATATTCTACGGTATAAGGTTCGTTGGAGATACGGCGAATGGCGGTCATTTCGTCACTTCTGCCATTTAGAACTGCATCTACAGCCTTTTCACCTAAATGGAAAGCCTCTGAAACGTCCGTAGCAGAAGAAATATGTGCTGCACAACGCTGTAATACATTCAATTCTACTGAACGCACCTTGCAACCAATTTTTTCTTGTACCAATGATTCTAAATATTTTCCATTACCGCTCAACATAATGTGTCCAAACTGATCTGTCTTGGTAGATTTTGCTGAAATGTACTCTCCGTTTTTGTCGTGAATACCCTCTGAAACAGCCACAATAACCTGTTTTCTTTTCTTCAACTGTGCCTGAATATCTGCTATAAATTGGTCTTGGTCAAAATCACTTTCCGGCAAATAAATCAAATGTGGTGCCTTGTTATAGCCGTTTCTCGCCAAAACAGAAGAGGCCGCCAACCAACCTGCATTTCTTCCCATAATCTCTACAATAAGCACACTTTCCAAATAATAGATATAGGTATCATGGCACATTTCCAAAATGGAAGTAGCAATGTATTTTGCTGCTGAACCAAAACCTGGTGTATGGTCAATTTCCATCAAATCATTATCTATGGTCTTTGGAATACCAATCACCTTAATGTCATAACCAATTTCCTGTGCATATTTAGAAACTTTATTGACCGTATCCATGGAATCATTTCCACCGATATACAAGAAATAATCGATTTTGTATTTCTTAATCAGTTCAAATACACGCGCCATGTCACTAGGGTCTTGTGCCGGATCCTTTAATTTGTAACGGCAGGAACCCAAATACATAGATGGTGTCACACGCAAATGTTCTAATTTTTTTTCTTTGCCCTTGAATTCTTTGGTCAAATCCATTACCTGATTATCCATAAATCCCTGAATGCCATTTACCATACCATAAACCGTATCTATATTTTCGCTGTTAAATGCTGCACTCAATACACCTGCCAAACTGGCATTGATTACTGTGGTTGGTCCACCTGATTGTCCTACTAAAATATTTCCTTTCATATGCATGCTCGCACCAGTTTTCCTTGCCTTTTCCTGATGCTCTCCTTTCTATTATTCTGTGGTTATTGGATACTATATAATTCTTTACCATACTTCTCTTTTTATTTTTCAAGAACCCGCTCTGCTGCTAGCCGTCAATCCGACTGGCATAATCCTCCAGCAACACCTGCAAGTCCGTTAAATTCTCAATCGCATTGATTTGATTTCTTAATTTTGCCGACTGGGGATATCCTGTTGTATACCAGGCAACATGCTTTCGCATTTCACGCATGCCCAAATATTCTCCTTTGTACGCCACCTGCATTTCCCCATGTCTAAGAATGGTCTCAATCACCTGAGAAATAGGAGGCTTCGGCAACAAAGTTCCGTCCTTTAGGTATGCTTTTGTCTGGGTAAATAACCAAGGATTGCCACGCACACCTCTTGCCAACATTACGCCGTCACAACCGGTTTCCTCCAACATTCGCTTGGCATCTTGCGGCGTAAAAATGTCTCCATTGCCAATCACAGGAATAGAAACCGCTTCCTTTACCCTGCGTATGACGTCCCAATCTGCCTTTCCGCTATAATATTGTTCCCTGGTTCTGCCATGCACCGCCACTGCTGCTCCTCCTGCGTCTTCTACAATTTTGGCAATTTCCGGTGCATTGCAATCCTGCTCACCAAAGCCTTTTCGTATCTTCACAGTGACCGGTTTTTCAAGTATATGGGTCATTGCAGATACAATTTCGCCAATCAGCTTAGGATTTTTCATAAGTGCAGAGCCTTCTCCATTGTTTACGACCTTGGGTACCGGACAGCCCATATTGATGTCTATGATATCAAAATTTCTTCCTTCGATTCTTTTTGCCTGTTGGCTCATAATCTCCGGATCCGCACCAAATAATTGCAAAGCAACCGGTCGTTCCATATCCTCTACCTGCAATAGGCTCTCTGTATTTTTATTGTTATACATGATACCTTTGGCACTGACCATTTCCGTGTAAATAAGGTCTGCTCCAGCCTCTTTACAAAGCACACGAAATGGCAGGTCTGTCACACCTGCCATAGGTCCCAATACAACATTTCCTCCAATGTCTACATTTCCAATTTTCAAACTGTATTACCTCGCATCCATTATCGTTTGTTATAATTGTATATAATTCGCAATCCTTCCAATGTTAAATTGCTATCGTAAATATCAATCAAGTCTGTTTCATCAGATATTATTTTTCCAAGTCCACCGGTTGCTACCACCTTAATATCTTCCATATTGAGAGCTTCCTTCAGCTTCTTAATAATATATTCCGTCTGTCCCACATATCCAAAAAACAATCCAGCCTGCATACTGTTTACTGTATTTTTTGCTAAAATTGTGTCCGGCTTTTTGATTTCGATCTCCGGCAACATAGCAGTATCTTTCCACAGTGCATTTGCAGAAATTCGAATTCCCGGACTGGTAACACCGGCAATCAAAGAACCATCTGCAGTAATCACATCGTGGGTTGTGGCAGTTCCAAAATCAATCACAATCACAGGACCGCCATACAAAGTGTAGGCCGCCACAGCATCTACAATACGGTCTGCCCCCATTGATTTCGGATTTGCAATGGCAATATTGATACCCGTCCGAATGCCAGCCCCTACAATAATGGGTTGCACATGAAAATATTTTTTTATGCCACTGGTAAAAGAATGCATAATATTCGGTACAACCGAAGAAATAATCACATCTTCTACCAATCGGGGTTCTAATCCATTTTTTTCTAATAACTCTGTCATAAAAATTCCGTACTCATCTGATGTACGAGATATCTTTGTAGTCATACGAAAAGTTCCCAGTAATTTTTCTTTTTCAAATACACCTAAGGTAATATTTGTATTTCCTGCATCTACTACTAAGATCATATATCCTCCGTTCTGTCTGGCAGACATAGCCTCTCCATCACTTGCTAAACTGTAAGCACTTGCTCCCTTCTATTGCAACAGGCACTATAAAGCATTTGCCTTGTCCTATCATCACATAGGAACAGTACATACTTGCTGTCAATTTTCTACTCTTGTGTTAAAAGGGCACTGATATCTTGATTCAAAAAAAATGCCTTATAATACAATTCTAAACTTTCCAACAGTTCTTTTTTCTCTTCCTGTAACTGCTTAATTTTTAATACACTTCCGATTTCATCATATAACAAATCGCCTTCATCTGCCTCTGTTTGAAAGAGCAAATTTCCCAACTTGTCAAATTCTAACTTTAAAATACCACCAACATCTGCTGTAAATAATACACACATAATCTGTAATTCTTCCTGAATACTCTCAGGCATACCCGCAAATGCTTCACTTAAAAAATATTTTTCCTCATATGCACTAGCCGCACATAGAATGACATTTTCTTCCACTATCTTACCTCTTTTTCATAAAAAATCCCATCGCTGCCCCTAAGCCACACACAGTGTTCTTGGAGCCAGGGGATGACTGATTATGGAATAGTGCAATGGACCATAGGCACCATTGTCTCTTTCCATCTCTTGTTACATTTTTACAGGCTTCATCCTACACCTGCCATGTTGTCTACATCATTAGCTCTAATCGTTCTTTTTATAGAGTATCATATTTATTGGCATTTATCAAGATTGATTAGTTGCCCGTTTGTGTCAAGTAAACGTTGGCACTTTTAGGAACACACACAGTTGAAAATTATAACCATTCAACCATCGGACTTAACTGTTACTGATGTTTTACTCTATCCAAACTTTCGAATTGAATTTTTTTTCCATATATTCTATAATGTGTAGGAACCGTCTGGTCCTTCTTTACACATTTGCCACAGGAAACAGCTAAACGGTTAAAAGGAAACGAAGTAAAGCCATAGTAAGAGAGCAAAATAGCTGTGGCAATGGTAACTCAAAAAGAACAAATCAACCAATAGGAGGTACTTATGAACGATTATTCTATGAATACAAAATGTGTCCAAGGTGGATATACACCAGGAAATGGAGATCCACGTCAAATTCCAATTATCCAATCTACCACTTTCAAATATGAAACCAGTGAAGCCATGGGTGCACTATTTGATTTAGAGGCAGAGGGATATTTTTATACCAGATTACAAAATCCGACAAATGATATGGTAGCCAAAAAGATTGCAGAATTGGAGGGAGGAACAGCAGCTATGCTTACTTCTTCCGGACAAGCTGCCAACTTTTTTGCCTTGTTTAACATCTGTGAAGCAGGCAGTCATATCGTTGCTTCTTCTTCCATCTATGGAGGAACTTTTAACTTAATCGCTGTAACTATGGCTAAGATGGGAATCAGCTGTACCTTTGTATCACCAGATGCATCAGAAGAAGAATTACATGCCGCATTTAAGGAAAATACCCGCGTTATGTTTGGTGAGACCATCGCCAATCCTGCACTTACTGTACTTGATATCGAAAAATTTGCAGGAGTTGCACATGCACATGGCGTACCTTTGATTGTAGATAACACATTTCCTACACCGGTAAACTGTCAGCCGATTAAATGGGGTGCAGATATTGTAACCCATTCCACAACCAAATATATGGATGGACATGGTGCTGCTGTTGGTGGTGCAATTGTAGATTCTGGAAATTTTGACTGGATGGCACATGCAGATAAATTCCCAGGTCTTTGTACCCCAGATGAATCTTACCATGGTGTCACTTACGCAGAACGTTTTGGAAATGCTGGTGCATTTATTACCAAAGCTACCGTACAATTGATGCGTGACTTAGGTTCTATTCAATCACCACAACATGCTTTTTATTTGAATTTAGGTTTAGAATCCTTACATGTTCGTATGCCACGCCACGTCGAAAATGGACAGGCAGTAGCAGAATTTTTGGAAAGTCAGCCACAAGTTGCATCTGTAAGTTATCCAACCCTTCCAAGCAATAAATACTATGAAAGAGCGAAAAAATATTTACCAAATGGTGGATGTGGTGTTGTATCCTTTGAATTAAAGGGTGGACGTGCTGCTGCAGAAGCATTCATGAAAGAGTTAAAACTTGCAGCCATTGAAACTCACGTTGCAGACGCAAGAACCTGTTGTCTCAACCCTGCGACTTCTACACACCGTCAAATGACAGATGAACAACTGGCTGCTGCCGGTATTCCTGCAGGACTAATTCGAATCTCTTGTGGATTAGAAGATAAGAAAGATTTGATTGCTGATTTACAACAAGCACTCGCTGCAATCAATATTTAAAGCAAAGACCTCCGAGTCAAAGCCAAGGTCTGAAAACTGGTGTGCAAGGCTTTCCCACAAAAACAAAGACCTAAAAAGGTATGAAGTTTGCGTGATTGAAAGCGATTGCTGCACCACATTATGTAACAGGAAATTGCATCGCAATTTCCTATTACATAATAAAAGTGTCTGGCTCCTCCATGGAGGACAGACACTTTTTTGATTTCTATTCTCTTTCGTCTAATGGTACGTAAGATTTGTGTTTGGCTACTGACTTATAAGCTGGACGAATAATCTTACCTTCATTGATTAACTCTTCAATACGATGGGCACTCCAACCCGCAATTCTGGCAATGGCAAAGATTGGTGTATATAATTCTGGTGGCAAGTCTAACATACTGTAAACAAAACCACTGTAAAAATCTACGTTTGCACTTACGCCCTTGTAAATTTTTCGTTCCTTTGCAATCACTTCAGGCGCCAGCTTCTCAACTTTTGCGTATAAGTTAAATTCCTGCATACGACCTTTTTCTTCTGCCAAATCCCGAACCAAACCTTTAAAGATATTGGCTCTTGGATCGGAAATGGAATACACCGCATGCCCCATTCCATAAATCAAACCTTTTTTATCAAAAGCTTTCTTATGTAGCAAATCAGTCAAATATTCCTTAATTTCCTCATCATCTTCCCAATTTTTAACTTTCTCTTTCATATCCTCAAACATACGTACTACCTTGATATTGGCACCACCATGCTTTGGTCCCTTTAAAGAACCTAAGGATGCAGCAATTGCTGAGTAGGTGTCCGTACCTGAGGAAGTCACTACATGTGTGGTAAAGGTGGAATTATTTCCGCCACCATGCTCCGAATGTATAATCAAAGCTACATCTAAAATCTTTGCTTCCAATTTTGTAAATTTGCTATCTGCACGTAACATATGCAAAATATTTTCTGCAGTAGAATACGAATCTACAGGTTGATGAATATATAAACTATTTCCGCCCTGATAATGACTGTAAGCCTGATATCCGTATACTGCTAACATTGGGAACAAAGCTACCAGTTGTAAACACTGACGCAAAACATTCTCTATGGAAGTGTCATCTGCACAATCGTCATACGCATATAGTGTCAAAACACTCCTAGCCAAAGTATTCATCATATCTGCACTTGGTGCCTTCATGATAATGTCTCGAACAAAACTGGTAGGCAACACATTGCGATACTGCGCTAATAAATTTTTAAACTTCTCTGCCTGTTCCTTGTTTGGCAACTGACCAAAAATCAATAAGTATGCTGTCTCTTCAAAACCATACCGATCTTCATTTAAAAAGCCATTTGTCAATTCCTCTATATCGATTCCCTGAAAATAAAGCTTCCCTTCACATGGTATCATATCGTGGTCCACGATGGTATAAGAGCGTATCTCCGACACTTCTGTAAGTCCAGTCAATACTCCTTTTCCGCTGACATCACGTAAACCTCTCTTTACGTCATACTTAGAATAAAATTCCGGATCAATAATCGCGTTGGTCTTACAAATCTGTGCAAACTCCTGTATCTCTGGTGCCATTTCTGAATAATAATCTGCCATGCAATTCTCCTTTCTTCATTTAGCTATGCAATCCTTTTTCTTATCTATTGGTAAAAGGTAATCTAGCCGAATACTCCTATTATATCATATGCTTCATACTTTTGTCTATCTACTTGAAAACTGAACGATATGCAAAAGATTTTATTCTCCCAAAGTCGCAACCATAACCGCCTTGATGGTATGCATACGATTCTCTGCCTCATCAAAAATAACATCTGCATGTTCCTCAAATAAAGCTTCTGTCACTTCTTTTCCCTTTACAGCTGGCAAACAGTGCAATAAAATGGTGCTGTCTTTTCCCGTACGTGCAAACAAGTCATGATTCACCTGATATGGTTGTAATAACGCAATTCTTTCTGCTGCTTTATCTTCCTCACCCATTGAACACCATACGTCTGTATAAATAGCATCTGCATCTTTTACAGCATCCAAAGAATCGGAAATGGTAATGGTCGCACCGGATTCTTTTGCATAACCCTGGCATAAGTTTATCAACTCATCTGTTGGCCAAAGTGACTTAGGTGCCAAAATTGTAAAATGTAATCCCATTTTTGCACTTCCAATCATCAAACTATTTGCCATATTATTTCTACCATCACCTACATATACAAAATGTAGGCCTTCCAACTTACCAAATTGCTCACGCAAAGTCAAAAAGTCAGCTAAAATCTGTGTTGGATGATAATCATCTGTCAAGCCATTCCAAACCGGTACCCCACTATACTTTGCTAATTTTTCTACAGTATCCTGTTTAAAACCACGAAATTCAATTCCGTCAAACATTCTACCCAACACACGAGCGGTATCCTCAACACTTTCTTTGTGTCCCAATTGAATATCATCTTTTCCTAAATATTCCGGATGTCCACCTTCATCAATACAACCAATGGTAAAAGAACATCTTGTACGTGTAGATGGTTTTTCAAAAATCAAAGCAATATTTTTTCCTTTTAGGCTATGTCCTGTAATACCTTTTTTCTTCTTTGCCTTTAAATCTGCTGCTAAATCCAATAAATAACTAATTTCCTCTTTTGAAAAATCTTTTAATGTCAAAAAACTACGTCCTTTTAAATTCATATTGCTTTCCTCCTACTAATTCGCATATATTATATAAATCCCAATAAGCTGCTGGCATCCTTACGTTGCCAGCAGCTCTTTCATTCTGTTGTGTTTCCAATGAAACCCAATTTCACACTATTTACTTTGAAAGTATTTTCTCTAGTCAACAGCATGCATGCTTGCGTGCAATTCTGTTTGCATACGCGAGAACCTGACCGGTATGAGCAAGTAACAAAGCATTTACTACTTTTCTGATACTTCCACAACTGATTTTGCAAGCCCAGCCAATCCTTGAATTTCTGAAGGAATGATAATCTTTGTTGCCTGGCCATCTGCAGCCTTTGCAAAGGCTTCCAAACTCTTTAATTGAATGACTTCCTTGGAAGCACCCGCTTCATTCAAGAAACGAATACCATCTGCATTTGCCTGTTGTACAGTTCTAATTGCTTCCGCCTGACCTTCTGCTTCACGAATGGTTGCTTGTTTCTTTGCTTCTGCACGTAAAATAGCAGCTTCTTTTTCTGCTTCTGCTTCCAAAATAGCAGATTGTTTCTTACCTTCAGCAACTAAGATACTTGATTTTTTCTCACCTTCTGCTTTTAATAAAGTCTCACGACGTTCACGTTCTGCCTTCATCTGTTTTTCCATAGAGTCTTGAATTTCAGCTGGTGGAATAATATTCTTTAATTCCACACGGTTTACTTTAATCCCCCATGGATCTGTTGCAATATCCAAAGTCTCACGCATTCTGGTGTTAATGATTTCTCTCGAAGTTAAAGTCTGGTCTAATTCCAACTCACCGATAATATTACGAAGTGTAGTTGCTGTTAAATTTCCAATCGCCATGATTGGTCTGTCTACCCCATAAGTATATGCCTTTGGATCTGTAATTTGATAAAAAATTACTGTATCAACATTGATAGAAACGTTATCTTTTGTAATAACCGGCTGTGGTGGAAAATCTACAACCTGCTCTTTTAACAATACCTTTTTTGCAACTCTGTCAATAAATGGACATTTCCAATGTAATCCTTTGCGCCAATCCGCTTGAAAAATTCCCAATCTTTCAATTACATAGGCCTCTGCCTGTGGTACAACCTTAATACATGAAACCATCGTTACACAAATAATAATTGCAATTGCCAATAATACATATCCCATAATTTAATTCTCCTTCACATTTTTAATATAATCTTCTTGTTTTTTTCTTACAATGAGCTTTACGCCTGAAATCTCCGTTACAATTACACAGGAACCTGCTGGAATGACTGTATCATCCTGACTTCTTGCTGTCCATTCTTTTCCCTGCAACAAGACTGCACCCTTTTGATTAAAATTATCAATGGTTTCCAGCACTTTTCCTTCCGCCTGTATGTAACAATCCAAATCTGTTTTTGCAAAGTTCTTGTTAAACTTTGCACATGCACTCGGTCGGACAAAAAAGAATAATAGCAAAGACACGCCAAAGAATAATCCCAGCTGCAACGGTAATGGTACGCCCAAACATTGTGCAAAGAGGGCAATCATTGCACCACCGGCAAACCATATGGTAGTCAGACCTAGTGTCAAAATTTCTACAACAATAAAAATGATTACCAGGATCAACCACATAAACATAACTGATTCCGTACCGACCATCCTTTTCATCTCCTCTCCTAAATATCTTTTCAGACATTGCCAAATACACTGCATCATAAATGTATCCTTGTATATAACACATACATTTTGAACCGTAAGAAGAAGCAATACTTCATTTGCATGTTCCTTATGCCATCCTGTATTTCGCAATTTCCAAAAATCCATTTATTTCTTTTGTAAATGTGTTTCTTTCACTATTATTTTATCCAATTCTACACCTGCGTGCAAGTTAAAGTTTGATTAAAACCTTTCTGCTCCGGAAATAAACAATTGGTACATCATAATTCCTGCTGCAACAGAAGCATTGAGAGATTCTAATTTTCCCCCCATAGGAATCTTGACCAAAACATCTGCCTGTTGTCGCATTTGCCCACTAATACCTTTGGCTTCATTTCCAATCACAATGCCCGTCTTTTTGCCATATTTTTCTTCATGATACATATGGGTTCCCTGTAAATCTGTAGCTACTATGCTCACGCCAGCTTCTTGCATCTGTGCCACAGCTTCGTAGATATTCTCTACATAGACAAAAGGCACACGAAAAATGGAGCCCATGGTAGAACGCACTACCTTAGGATTAAACAAATCCACCGTTTCTTTACTCATGACCACGCCAGCCATATCTGCCCCTTCTGCCGTACGCATGATGGTACCCAGATTTCCCGGATCTCGCAAGTCTTCCAATACCACATAGTTGGCTTTATCCTTTGCAAGCAACTGGTCCAAACTATAAATTGGCTTTTCTACAATCGCCAGAATACCTTGTGGTGTCATGGTGTCAGCCACTTCTTTTAATATTTTTTCCTCCACAAGCGTATAGGGAATCTTTCCAAAATAGGCCTCTGGTTTTTCCTCCAAATTTTCCAAATAGGCTGATGTGACATAGGCCTGCTTCACCACGCCATACAACTTTGCCTCTTCAAATATCTTTTTCCCTTCAACAACAAAAGCCTGCTGTTCTCTTCTGGTTCTGGCATTTTTTTGTAATTTGATTAAATTTTTCATCTGTACATTGGTACTACTGGTAATCATTACAACTCACCTTTCTTTTGCAACTAGAAAACAGGCTGCCCTATTAGAAAATCAGCTACAAAATATGTTGTGTTCTGTAGGAAGCACATCTAACTATCTCGTATTCTGTATTCTAATTGTGACAGCCACATTCTTACTCTTGGTTCATTTTTGCTAATTTTGCTGCTTGGTCTGCTGCGATTAAGTTATCCAAAATTTCTTGAATATCTCCGTTTAATACTTCCTGCAAACGATGGGAAGTAAACTTGATTCGATGGTCTGTGACACGTCCTTGTGGAAAATTATAGGTACGAATTTTCTCGGAACGGTCACCGGTACCTACCTGACTTCTTCTAGCTTCTGCTTCCGCATCTTGCGCCTCTTGCATCTTCAAATCATACAAGCGGGAACGCAATACCTTTAATGCCTTATCCTTATTCTTTAATTGGGATTTTTCATCCTGACAGGAAATTACAATACCTGTAGGAATATGTGTCAAACGAACTGCAGAGTCCGTTGTATTTACGCACTGTCCACCATTTCCTGAAGCACGGAATACATCAAACTTACAATCGTTCATATCAATTTCAACGTCTACTTCTTCTGCCTCTGGCATAATGGCAACAGTTGCAGTAGAGGTATGAATACGTCCGCCAGATTCTGTAGCAGGAATCCTCTGTACACGATGCACACCACTTTCATACTTTAATTTAGAATATGCACCAGCACCATTAATCATGAATACTGCTTCCTTAAACCCGCCAATTCCATTTTCATTTACACTAATCAATTCTGGTTTCCAGCGATTAGTCTCTGCAAAATGAACATACATACGATACAATTCTGCTGCAAACAAAGCTGCCTCGTCTCCTCCGGCTCCAGCACGAATTTCAACAATAACGTTCTTGTCATCATTAGGGTCTTTTGGTAACAATAAAATCTTTAACTCATTTTCAATATTCCCTAAACGTTCTTTACAGTCATTCAACTCTTCTTTTGCCAACTCACGCATTTCTTCATCTGTCTCTTCATCTAAAATGGCCAAGCTGTCTTCGATCCCATCTTTTGCCGCGCGATATTCTTCATATTTTTCAACAATTGGAGATAATTCTGCTTGTTCCTTCATCAACTTACGATATAAGTTTTGGTCGTTGGCTACACCCGGCTCACCCAGTTGATTCAATATTTCTTCCAAACGTTTACCTAATTCTTCTAACTTGTCAAACATGCTATCTTTTCCTTTCTCTGATGCTTAGTCATTTTGTTTCCATTGTCCTATCACAACACGATCCAGTTGTGCATAATCCTTTATAATCTGACAGGCAAAAAAGCCTTGTGCTTCCATAAGTGCCTGCACAGCTAACCCTTGATCATATCCAATTTCAAAGCAAAGATAACCCTCTGCCTGCAAATACATAGGTGCTGCTTTTATGATTTTTCGATAAAAATCCAAACCATCCTCTCCGCCATCCAATGCCAAAATCGGCTCATGTTCCCGCACTTCTTCCATCAAAGTCGGAATCACATTTTTTGCAATGTAAGGTGGATTGGATACTATAATCTGATAACGACCTGTTACATTGGAAAACAAGTCACTTTCTATAAATGTAACCTTAGAATGTAACAGTTTTTTATTGGTATTGGCCACTTCTAAGGCCGCCGGTGAAATATCTACCCCCACCACTGTTGCATGGGTGCGTTTTTCTAAACTAATGGCAATGCAGCCAGAGCCTGTGCACACATCTAAGATACTGCTGCCATCAGAAAGCTCTTCCACAATTTCCACCAAGCGTTCTGTGTCTTGACGAGGGCTTAATACATTGGCATTGACAACAAATTCGTATCCCATAAATGCCTGCTTTCCAATAATATGCTGCAAGGGTACATGGGTTGCTCGTAAATCAACGGTTTCCAAATATTTGTTTGCGAGGGACTCCTCTATTTCCTCCTGCAGTCGAAGGTAATATTGGGTAGAAGAAATACCACAAATGGCATCCAGCAAATACCTGGCATCCACAACCGCATCCATAATTCCTGCATCTTCCAGACGCTTTACACCTTCCTGTTGCAATTGCATCACTGTCATGGTTGTCCTCCTTCTATCTATCCTTCCACATTCTTTGTACAAGCCACTTGAAATGTATTTTTCATAACCGACAGAATACATACTTACATGTAATTCTATTGGGTTCTATGAAAATCTGGCTGGTATAAGCGGCTAGCCCAATTAGGAGAATTGCGAAGCAATTCTGTGGGTTTACTCGTCAAAGAATTTGTCTAATGCACGCAAAATTTCATCTGCTTCGTCATCTTCCTCAGAATCCTGCAAAATCGTATCCCGACGCAATTCTTCAATTGGTGTAAGGGGACGACGCACCTTGTCTGCTTTCTTTAACACACTAACGCGCTTAGTACCTATGTCATCTCTTTGTTTGGTCGCTTTTGCAACCATTTCATTTATGGATTGTAGATTTTTTTCTTCCTCGTTTGAAACTTCAGCAGTTTTTTGTGTATCCTCTGCTACTTCTTTTTCTTCTATTTTCTTCTGCACATCTTTGAAAAATACACCACGACGTACATTGGTGCTGGCTTTTTTTAAAACTGCTACCGGACGATGTTCTGCAGGTTTTCCATTAGCTTTCGGGCTCTTTTCTGTCCATTCTTCTTTCAAATCCGCTTCTGTCTGCACATGTGAGGTAATCATGCTCGGTTTTTCCTTCATCGGAATCACGCCATTTCCACCCTCATAAAATGCCTTCCAATCGAAAACAGCTTCCACTGATTGAATTGCCACCTCTAACATCTCATCATCTGGTTCTTTTGTGGTCAAAGCCTGCATCCACAAACCAGGTTTACTGAGCACTAAAACAAATGGATTCTTACTTCTGCCGGCAAGACGGATCCATTCATAAGCCACACCGGAAACTGCCGGAATCAATATCAAACGCAAAGCAATGCGCAAGGCTACACTTTCCACACGTATGCACATAAAAAATAGCATACTGATAATCATGACATACAAAACAAAACTGGTACCACAACGCTTATGTTCCTTGGATTGTGCTTTGGCATGTTTCACTGTCAATTCCAAGCCATTCTCCACACAATTGATTACCTTGTGTTCTGCACCATGGTACATATACACCCGCTTGATATCTTTCGTCAAAGAAATTGCAAATATATAAAGTACAAAAATTGCGATTCGTAATACACCTTCTACCAAAACCTGTGCCCAGGCAGACCGGATTACTTTCCCCAATTCTTCTGCAGCAAACCATGGTAAAATCAAAAATATACCGATTGCCATGACGATTGCTAATAGCACTGTGACAGAAGTAACAACTGCTTCTGCATGTTGTTTAAATACATTGGAAACTACCTTTTCCACTTTACTTTCCTTGTTTTCTTCTTCCTCGTAAAAACTGGCAGAATAAGTAAGTGTCTGCATTCCCAACATCATAGCTTCTAAAAAATTCACTATTCCACGAATCAGGGGCAGTCTGGCCCATTTGTATCTGGCACCCAGACTTTTATACTCTCTTTTGTCTACCACAATGTCACCTTCTGGTGTACGTACCGCTACCGCATATTGATTTCTATGCTTCATCATCACACCCTCGATGACCGCTTGTCCTCCAATGTTACAGCGTTTCACTGTATCTCACCACTTTCTTTATTCGTTTACTTGTGAAAACAATTGCTTACACAAAAACGGTCGCGAAATCAGTCTACACTGCACTGAAATCACGACCGTTTCAATAGTCATTCTTATTTGTTTAAACCATATCTACGATTGAACTTATCAATTGCACCACGTGCTTGAACAGCCTTTTGTTGACCTGTGTAGAAAGAATGGCACTTAGAACAAATTTCTACGTGTACATTTTCCTTTGTAGATCCAGTTACAAATGTGTTACCACAGTTACATGTTACTGTAGCTTGGTAATAATTAGGATGTATTCCTTCTTTCATGCTTTTCACCTCTTCTATCGGTTCCCAACCGATTCAATCCATTTTTAGTTCTCTGCCTTCTGGTATCTCATCTCTTCCCACTAGGAAAATCAAAACACTGAAAGCAACTTCTTGATTGTATCATACATTTTTATCTTTTGCAATAGTTTCTTTCAAATATTCTTTGTGTAACAGTTCAGTCGAGAAACTGACCTGTTAGGGTTTCCTTTATTATCGTTGCATTTTTTTGGTAAAGGCAATGTATTCCGCATTGTTTCTGGTGTTCTTAAAGGCATCAATATATTTTTCTAACATT
>JAFORL010000005.1 GCA_017393285.1 Lachnospiraceae bacterium | reverse complement strand
CGGACAGCCAAAACTATCCGCTGGTACAAGCAATAATTCATGGGCTTTTGCTCGTTCACTAAAGGCTTTCGAATCCGCTTCCAAGGCTTTCACAAAGAGATAAAAGGCCCCGTCCGGATGCACGCATGTAAAGCCTAGCTCTGTAAGCCCATTATAAAGCAAGTCTCTATTTTTCTTATAAACTGACAAATCTGCCGTTTGTCCCAGACATTTCGCCACCACACGTTGAAATAAACTTGGTGCGCACACATAGCCCAGTGCTCTTCCCGCTCCACACACTGCTGCATATACAACCTGAAAATTCTTCATTTTATTTGACACAACAATATATCCAATTCTCTCTCCTGGTAAAGACATAGACTTACTAAAGGAATATCCTACAATGGTATTGTCATAATAATGCAATAAATATGGCACTTTTACCTGTGGATCATACACCAATTCGCGATATGGCTCATCTGTAATAATATAAATCTCATGACCATATTCTTTTTGTTTTTCTTCCAAAATATCGCATAATTTTTGAATTGACGCTTCCGTTAATACAACCCCGGATGGATTGTTAGGCGAATTGATGATTACTGCCTTTGTCTTTGGTGTAATCGCTTGTAAAAATGCCTTTTCGTCCAACTGGAAATCTCCTTCGCGTGAAGGCACTGTAACCAATTTAGCTTGGGCGGCTTCTACAAACACACGGTACTCTGGAAAAAACGGTGTAAAGGTAATAAATTCATCCCCCGGCACTGCCAATGCATGAATACTAATGGTTAAGGACGCAGCTGCACCTACCGTCATGTAAATATCTTCTGGTCGTACCTGGGTTCCTTGGGTTTGATTGATATATTGGGCAATACTCTTACGCACTTCTAAATCCCCCTGCGCAGAAGTATAACCATGTACAGCAGTTGAATCCATCTCTTCCAAGATTTCATAGATACTTTCTTTTACCTTTTGTGGTGCCGGAACACTTGGATTACCAATACTAAAATCAAAAACTTGATCTTCTCCAATCTCCAACTTTCTTTTTTTCCCATATTCAAACAATTCTCGAATGACAGAACTGGCTTCACCGAGCTGTTGCATTTTTTTCGCTATCATACTATCACCTTACTCTTCTTTTACCTTTTCTTGCTTTACTTGTAACTTATTCCCGTCACTCACCACTTCGACACAGCCATTTTTTGTCTCATAAGTTGCGATACCCTGCTGATTTAGGATTTTTTCTATTTTTTCATCTGCCGGATGTTTATCTGAACATGTAATAGCTGCATATTGGGCATGGCAGGATTTCAACATTTTCTCTAAATCCTTATCATATTTTCCATGATGTGGAATTTTGATAAAATTACAATCACGCACATCTGTTTGCTGCATGACCTCCTGTATTCTGTCATTACAGGCATCTCCTGTCAACAAAAAACTTTGCTGTCCATGGATACATTTGGTAACAATAGAATATTCATTTTCGTTTTCTTCACCAGCCGACTTTTTACCATATTCTTCCCACATTGGTGGATACATATCCATCACAAAGTCATCTACCACCAATTGTTCCGGCTCAGAAAGATAAGTCAATTGTTTATTATGTTCTTCCAATGCAGCCATCATTTTATTATAGTTTTTAGAATCTACTGGCTTATTATAGGCATAAATTGTACCAAAGGAAATCCCCGCATCCAACAATTTACGCAAGCCACCTATATGATCTTTATCATAGTGGGTAAGTTGTAAATAATCAATTGTGTCAATATTTTTCTCAGATAAAAATTCTAAGATTTCGTCTGCATCTTTCTTTTTACCCGTATCAATCATAATATTGTGTTTACTAGTTTCAATGAAAATACAATCCGCTTTTCCAATATCTAAAACAGACAGGGTAACGGTCCCCGTCACATTTGGAATCTCATCATTTAATGTAGCTGTATTTTTTGTTTTACCTTGACAGCCGGTAAGCAACATCACTCCAACCATCAATGCGCCAACGATTTTTTTCACTTTTATTTCTCCTTTTCATAATCCAAGCACAAACGTACCTCCATATTTGGACGTACAGACTTATTTGCCACTTCCACATGCGCTGGATGTGATGCATAACCTTTCAAAGCATCTGCGCTTTCAAAAGTAGAATCCAACATTAAATCTGCTGTAGAACTCTCTAGTGAATCGATTTGCACCTGAATATCAAGCAAGCCAGGCACAACTCCCTTTAATCCTTCTAATCCTTCTTTCACTTTTGCTTTAATTGTTGCTTTTTCATCATCTGTTTTTCCTTCTTTGATTTTCCATAAAATCATATGTTTTACCATACTATCTACCTCTTTTCTTCATTTTGTGATTTCATATTTTTCACTTCTCTAATAAAAATGAAAATACATAACAAGATATCCATTGCATTGTAACATATAATTGTGTTTTTTCTGTATTGTCAAAGGTGAAACAATTAGCATAATTCCTATTTAACTCTCAAAATATCCAGAGTATGTGCAGCTGCACCTAGCAAATCCGGTCTTTCACAAGTTGCATAATGATATTCCATGAACAAGGCAAATTCCTCCTCGTCCATTGCATGCAAAGCAGGTCGCATATAATTGGCCGGACCATCTGGTGTTATGATTTGCAAGCGTTCCACAGGCACTTTTGCATTGACGGCATCAATATCTTCCAAGCGCACATAATCGTACAAATCTTCCTCACAGGCTTTCACATGAAATTGTGAATCCAACTTATGATTCGCCACACTCTCTTTGATATGTCCCTCACGAAATCCATATCTGATGACTGCATAATCATTCATACAATATGCCACCAAAACAACTCCGCCAGGCTTGGTAACTCGAACCGCCTCTGACAAAGCCTGCACTTTTTCATCTATACCAAACAAATGATACATAGGTCCAAATACCAGGGTGCAATCAAAACTATGATCTGCAAACCTTTTTAATTTTTTTGCATTTCCTTGATATGCCTTTACCGTACTGCCTTTGGATTTCAAAATACCTAAATTGTATTTTACAAGTTCCACTGCTGTCACATCATAACCTTGTTCTGCCAATGCTACACTGTATTTTCCCGTTCCTGCACCTACATCTAAAATTTTAGGGTTCTGCATGGTAGAAAGATATTTTTCTATATAGCGCATAGAGGTCAAAAACTCTACTTTTCCGTGTGGACTATTTAATCTTTTTTCCTCATTAAATTTATTATAATACTTCTCTAATTCTGTCATTACTTCTCCTTCACCCACAGCTTTTCGCACATTTTATAGATCTTTGCCACATGTACTGATGGTATCTTTTGTTATTTTCATTACGTAGAACAGTATACCAATTTTTATTTATTTGCGCAACATCGTTCCTGTATCCGATTTTTATTCATTGTGGCATTCGTAAGCTGACTTGAGGGTTTAGGAAAAACATGTTATGATTAGATTCGTCCCTGTAAGCACACTTGCGAAAAAATTTGTCACGTACCTGACTAAAATCAGCAAGCAACTCTGTTGAAGAGATTGTACATACGCATCTAAAAATTGTACATGCAACAAAGCTTTGAGGCGACACATTTACATGTATTATAATAACTACGAAGCATACATAAACGAAAGCATAATTTTTAAAAAGGAGATTTTTTATGAAAATAAAAATATGCGGATTAACCAGTCCAAAAGAAGCCCAATACCTGAATACACACCAAGTAGATTTCGCTGGATTTGTTTTATTTTTCCCAAAAAGTAAAAGAAATATTACCATCTCACAAGCAAAAGAAATCATGGAGCAATTACATCCTGACATTCAAACAGTGGCTGTAGTGGTATCTCCAACCACAGAGCAAATTACACAAATTGCCCAAGCCGGATTTTCTTATGTACAGATTCATGGCACACTTTCCCCAGAAGTAGAAGAAAACTGTCCACTTCCCATTTTAAAAGCCTTTAATGTATCAGATTTAGACGAATTTCAAACTTGGTTGCAAAATCCCACTATAGCCGGCTTTGTTTTTGATGCCCAAGAACCTGGAAGTGGAAAAACTTTCGACTGGAATTTAGTTCCCCATTTACCAAAAACAGATAAGATCTTTTTGCTTGCCGGTGGTCTCCATCCTAATAATGTTGCAAAAGCCATTACAGCAATTCAACCAGATGGTGTAGACGTATCTTCCGGTGTAGAAAATGAAAATGGCACAGGAAAAAATCCGGACAAAATACAAGCCTTTGTATCTGCTGTCCGAACAGCTTCCCATGCCAAATAAACAGAAGTTTCCATTTCGCAATTGTATGATTACGAATCTGTTTTACTACAAACAGGGCAAACAGAAGATTTTTGAGGTAATTTTACCACTCTGGTTTGTCCTGTTTTTCCATCAAAGGTAAATAATTTGCCTGCATACATAGGCGCTTGTCCCACAAGTATACGCAAGACCTCCATTGCCTCTACGCTGCCTATAATACCAGGCACGGTACACAACAAGCCATTCTTTTTACAATCCGGTACTTCATCTGGCGCAGGTACTGACTCGTAAATACATCGATAACAGGCCTGATTCTGATGTGGCAAATAGGTCATGGCCTGCCCTCCCCATGCCAAAACACCACCATGTACAAAAGGCTTACCTGCCTTTACACAATAATCACTCAAAACAAATCTTGTTTGAAAATTATCAACAGCATCTACCACAATATCATAAGGCGCCGCTATCTTCTCAATATTATTTTCGGTAATTTTCTCCACATAGGCATCTACCTTTACATTGGGATTGAGCTGCTCTATGGTCTGTTTTGCCGAAAAGGCTTTCTCTTGTCCCAATCGCTCCATATTATGCAAAATCTGTCTTTGCAAATTAGAACAATCCACCAAATCGCCATCGACTACACCCAAGGTTCCCACACCTGCTGCCCCAAGATAATATAAAATAGGAGAGCCCAAACCTCCAGCTCCCACTACTAATACTTTCCCTTTTTTTATACGTTGTTGTCCTTCTGTTCCAACATTTTCTAATGCAAAATGTCTCTGATATCTTTCTAATTCATCCTGCGAAAAATTCATTCTATACCTCATTTCTTCCCATGACAGATTCTCATTGCCCTCATGATACTATTTTTTTACAAACATCTACCAGGCAACATTTTTCACAATATGGTTTTTTTGTTCTTGCTGTACACACAGCTCTTCCATGATCTACTAACCTGTGGCAAAAATCATTGCTTTCTTCTGGCGGAATAATTTTCCATAAGGCCATCTCCACCTTCTTGGGATCCTTTTCATGGTCTACCAAACCAATTCGGTTACATAACCGAATGCAATGGGTATCTGTTACAATGGCTGGCTTCCCATAAACATCACCCATAATTAAATTGGCACTTTTTCTTCCTACTCCTGGTAATTGTAATAATTGTTCTAAGGTATCGGGTACTTGTCCACCATATTCCTGCCAAATGATTTTCATGCAGGCACATATGTCTCGCGCCTTACTTTTTCCTAACCCGCAAGGCCGAACAATACCTTCTACCTCTGTCACGTCTGCCTGTGCTAAAGCTTCTAACGTAGGAAACTTTTCATACAATAAAGGGGTAATCTGGTCAACCCTTGCATCTGTACATTGTGCTGCCAAGCGAACACTAATCAATAATTTCCAAGGACTGTCATACGCTAAGGTACAATGGGTATCCGGATATTCTGCTTTCAATCTTGCAATAACCTCCAATGCTCTTTGCTTTTTGGTCATGCGTTGCTTACTTTTTCTATTTGCAATCTTACTCTTTTCTTCCTTCATTTTGTTTTCACTTACCATTCACTTTTTCTAATTGCCACTGCACCAAATCCGCCAAGGTAATATGATCTACCACACTTTTTATTGCTTCATCCATACGTTTCCACAATTCTAAAGTCGCACATTCATTTTGTCTCTCACAATCATTTATATCCGTATCTAGACAGGCTACTGGTGCCAAACTACCTTCTGTTAATCTAAGAATATCTCCAACCAAATAAGCTTCCGGCTTCTTTGCTAAGCGGTATCCTCCTTGTGGTCCTCTAATAGAACGCACATATCCAGCTTTATTCAATATTGACACAATTTGCTCTAAATACTTATCAGAAACCTTCTGTCTCTCCGCTACTTCTTTAATCCGCACAAGGCGATCTTGATCATTTAACGCCAAATCAATCATCAGTCGCAAGGCATATCTTCCTTTTGTTGAAATCTTCACTATTCACTTCCTCCTGCTTTCATCTTATTTTTTTAAAAACGGTTCAACAAAACTGTTGAACCGTTGCTGCTACGCTACTTATTATTCTGTAAATAAAGCTGTTGATAAGTAACGATCTCCTGTATCAGGTAACAATACTACAATATTTTTCCCTTTGTTTTCTGGTCTCTTGGCTACAATCTCTGCTGCT
>JAFORL010000039.1 GCA_017393285.1 Lachnospiraceae bacterium | reverse complement strand
CAAAGAGTTTTGCTTGCAAAACTCTAGCGCGACCGCGGTATTGCGCAGCAATTAACTCCATCTCCGCGGTCTGCGCATCCTCGGGTCGCGTTTTTTATGTAATAGGAAATTGCATCGCAATTTCCTATTACATAAAAAACGGGCTGTCGCACGAAGAAACACAGCACAAAATATAGTTCAACATTTACAGTCTCTTATATTGTGTGTTGCCTGCTTCATGCGACAGCCCCAAAATATTCATTTTTTTTCTATTCTTCCTTTTGCCCTGTCGGTCTTTGCTTAGGTTGAAAACTATGCAGCGAAAAGCAAATCCGCTTACTTTACATGATTAATAATATATTGCTCAACTTTATCCTTTTCTATATTTAGTGAAATCGCCAATTCCCCATATAGAAAATCTGATGCTTCTCTGTAAAAATTTTCGTCTGTTACAGCTACTTTTTTGCCCTCTGCCTTGCAATATTGTTTTCTTTCATGAATAGACTTGATGACCCTTACCCATTCTTTACAATCGCAAGTGGTAAGTGCATCCTTATATGCATCTTTTCTCGATTTGTCATTCTTCACAGCAAGTGGTGCAATTTGTGGTATATCTGCAATTAATTCCTTGGCTTCCGTTTGTGATAAAATTCCTCTCATCTTTACCTTATGGTTATCAACCGGTATGTAAATCTTCGTATCTCTTTTGTATACTGCTGATAAAACATAATACAATGCATCTTTGTCTACCCCTGGCATATCCATATGTGTAATCGCCTCTACTTTACAAACCCCTTGTTTTCCATAATTTACGTACTGACCAATTTCAAACATGTGCTACATCCTTTCATATAGTGTGGTGATGCAGTAGCTTTCATCCACGCAAACCTCGCACCTTATTGGTTCTTGTTTTGTGTAAAAACTTTGCATACCAATTTACTGTAACGATTAACAGGTTTCCTTAACAAAAGCATATCTCTATTGTAGAAATGCAACCAGAGATTTTCACCTTACAATTTTCTAATTGTTCCGGCACAAGCAATCGATGGTTTGCATCAACAACTGGCTCAAATATATCTTTTTCACTTCTTTTTGCCAACAATGGTGGCTTTTCATCTGATATGTAGAGCTTTTTTTCACTCGTCCAAACACCGAACAATACCTTGTGTCTCAAGTGATATTCTCTCGGCATAAGCACTTTCGCATTTTCGACTTTTGATTCTGCTTCTCCAATTGCGAACAGAACACCATCCCCTTTCATCGATTTACTCCAGCGATTTGCTGCAGGCTTGTTCTCAAGAAACAAAAATTCTGCTTTATAGGACGAATTTCCCTATAACTGAAACAGACATACCTGCTTGGCAGACACCACCCTAAATAAAAGTGGGTCAAATCGAACACGCCCGAATAGTTACATTATAACATATTTTTATAGAAAATGTAAGTTTTTTTATATAGTTTTTGCAAAATATATGACTTTATTCCAATTTCTGCCAGCGATTTTTGTGCATTTCTACCTATATATGTACACATTTTTTGTTGTTAATATCTAACATTCACAATTTGTGTTTTTCATATGCGTTCTTGTGATTTTTTCAATTCACACTCTACTTTTATATACTGCATTCGCAAAGTCCCTAAGACAAAGGACAATTGCATCGCAATTTTCCATGAACAAAGAGTTTTGCTTGCAAAACTCTAGCGCGACCGCGGTATTGCGCAGCAATTAACTCCATCTCCGCGGTCTGCGCATCTTCGCGGAGCGTTTTTTGTGTAATAGGAAATTGCATCGCAATTTCCTATTACATAAAAAAAGAGTAGGTTTGCCCCTACTCTTCTTCTACATCTAATAAATTCAATGGCGAGCGTTTTCTCACCGGTTTGTATTTTAATTTGATTGCCTTTGCAATATTGACCACTGACATATCCTTGCAAGTGCCACCATATTCTCCATCTAAAGTCCAAGACACTTCCTTTTCTCCATAAAATTTTACATCATTGCTATGGAAAAAGTACAATCGTTCAGAGGTAAGATCCCGCATCAACAAGGCATTCATGGTCTGCTGAAATTCCAGCGGATTCTTAGGCATACGAACCAAAATCGTCTCAAATAAACCATCCTGTAAATCTATGGCTGTATCATTTCCCAAAGGCATACCCCCAACGGAACGGGTATTGCAGACCATACCCACAATGAAGGAATCGGAAATGGTCACTACAGAGCCATCTTTCTTTTTGTATTCCACCCGCATAGGATAATCCTCAAAATTGGTCAAATTCTTGATGCCTTCCAAAACATAAGCGATATTTCCCAAAGCATTTTTGGACTCTTGGGAGGTTTCGTAAGGCACACTGGTAAATGCACCAAAAGCAGCAATATAAGAAAAATAGCCGGTATCCGCCTTACCTACGTCACACCAAAACTTATTTCCATTGACAATACCTTTGGCAGCCGTCAAAGGATTTTTTGAAATGCGAAGGGTTGTGGCAAAATCATTGACCGTTCCTGCAGGAATATACCCAAAATAAGGTCTTTGTTCTCGGTCAATTTTCATCAAGCCGTTAAAACTTTCATTTAAGGTGCCGTCTCCACCTGCAGCTACAATCAAATCGTAATCCTGTCCTTTATTGGCAATGGTTACATAAGCGTCTTTGGCACATTGTGTAGGACGTACCGTCAATTCATAATCAGCAGCTGCAAATACATCTAAAATTTCCATCAATTTATTTTTAATTTGTTCTTTTCCGGAACGTGGATTAAATATAAATAACAATTTTTTCATAATTGCATCCTCCTTTTTCCACTGGTAGTGTCAAGTCACTACCCATTTTTTATTGTTTAAACCTTGATTTATTGGGGATTTGCAAATAAAAAGAGCATTCCCCTCCCTTTTGTGGTAATGTACTCTCGGAGTCTTTTTATACTAGAACTTCGAGATAGATTTTTCTTGGATAACGACATTCCCGCAGTGCGTACACGGTGTGTACGACGAGAAAATGGAGAAAATCCAAGGAAAATATAGCCGAAATTATGATATAAAGTAGATTCCGAGAGTATATTTATAGATTATATAGCAAAATCCTTGAGAATGGGATGTCAATTTTTATTATATAACATCAAATTTTCGATTGGTTCTCTCATATACAAATTCTTTAATACAATATTATCTCAAGTTGGTCTTTTACTCTTCTTCCTCTTCAATCCATTCCTTCAATTTTTGCTGAAGCAACTTCTTATCCGGCAAATACAATTTATACTCAGACGCATAAATATTAGCATCTTGGGGTAAAGTAATCTCAACCAAAGCATCATTCTTTTCTTTGCATAAAAGAATACCTATTGTCGGATTTTCATCTTCCAATTTTTCATATCTATCATAATAATTTACATACATTTGCATCTGACCAATATCCTGATGTGTCAGCTTATCTACTTTCAAATCTATCAATACATAACAACGTAACAAACGATTATAAAATACTAAATCCACATAATAATCATCTTCATCATATGAAAACCTTTTCTGTCTCGATTCAAAAAGATAACCCTTTCCTAATTCTAATAAAAATTTCTGTAATTTATTTATAAGAGCTGTTTCCAAGTCCGTTTCAGAATACTTTTCCTTTTCTTCCATTCCTAAAAATTCCAAAACGGTAGGTTGTTTAATAATGTCCTCCGGCTTTGCTATAACATTTCCCTCTTTTGCAAGACGTAAAACATCTTCTTTATCTCTACTTAATGCCAAACGCTCATACAGACTGGAATTATATTGCCTCTGCAAAGTACGAACTCCCCAACCGGTTTTGGCCGTTTCAATTTCGTAAAAACTACGTTCAGCTTCATTTTCTATGCGCATTAGCTGCAAATAATGTGACCACGAAACGATAAATGGTGGCTCTTTTTCAAAAAAACGAAACACTGTTTCACTTTTTTCAACTGCGAAAAGGCTAAACACTGTTTCGCTTATTCGTTCTTTATATGTCAAATAAAATTTTCTGGCATTCTTTAAAGTATCTTCTGAAAATCCTTTGCCAAACTCTTTCTGAAGTTTTTCTGATAGTATTTTAATAACTTTACTTCCGTATTTTGCGCGTTTTTCTCCCATTTGTTGCGTTTCAACAATCCATCTACCCAATGAATAGTAAGTCATTATCTGCACTATATTTACATGCTTCACAACAATATTTCTTGCATAATTTATCAATTCTACTGAATCAGTACATAACTTTTCGAGTTCAACGTCATTTAGCATAATATCAAAGTTAATATCGTCACTCATGTTTAGTAATCTCTCCTTCCTAGAGAATGGGATGTCAATTTTTATTATACAACATCAATAAATATTTTAAACACCTAAGTAAATAATTGCAATAGAAAAAAACAGCCGCCCATAACCTTACAATCATGGACGGCTCCTGCTTTTCTCAAGCTCTTATGCAATTGTACTCCAACCTACTTTTCTTTTGGTGTAACCCTTCAACCAAGAGACCTGCACGATTCCCTTTTTCAAAATCTAGAAATTTAGTTTTCCTATTTCTTTTTGTTTTTCGCTTTGACTTTAATTTTTACTTTTGCAAATACACCGTTTTGTGCCTATACATACATGGTACAACTGCCCTTCTTCAAAGCTTTGATTTTTCCTTTTTTGTTGACTGTGACAATTTTTTCTTTATCCAGTTCATAGCGCAACTTTGCAATATACACTTTCAATTTCTTACCAGATTTGATTACCTTCGCTTTCCACGTTTTTTTCTTGCCAACTACCAAGGTAACTTTCTTCTTGGATTGCACCTTCTTTGGATTAGCATTCTTTCCACCTTTGGTTGATTCATGTACGGATACTGAAATTTCTGTTACACGCTCCTGCCCATTGACAATTTTATAAGCAACTACAATGTATTTATAGTAGGTAGCCTTCTTCAACTTCTTGTGGGTCCAGCTCTTCTTACTCGCCTTCACCCTTGCCAATTCTTCCATTTTCTTTCCACAGGCAGCACCATAAATAATATATCCTTTGGCAACACTCTGTTTCTTCCAAGATATTTTTATCTTTTTATTACCACCTTTGGCACGTGGTTGTAACTTGATAAAACGACTATTTTCCGGATCTTTGGCATCGGTATTACAAGAGGTAATCCATTTTGTCACTGTCTGCACATCATAGGTTCCGGTCAAAGCAGTACTATCTGTGTCTTCCCCTTCTGTGTCATTCTGGTTATCTGTAGTATCACTACTTTGTCCCGAATCTGTCACTGCATCTGTAGCACTTGGTTCTTCGGTTCCTGATGGTGCAACTGACTTCTCAGGTTCCCGTGATGCACTTGGCTCCTCAGGTTCCTGTGATGCACTTGGCGCCTCAGTTCCCTGTGGTGTGCTTGGCGCCTCAGTTCCCTGTGGTGTGCTTGGCGCCTCAGTTCCCTGTGGTGTGCTTGGTGCCTCGGTTTCTTGGGCTTGATTGTTGCTTGCTGCCTTTTCTTGTTCCGCATCTTTCGCCGCAGTTTTTTGCTTTTCTACTTTTTCAGAAACCTCTGCTTGGATTGCAGTAAAATCTTTGTCCGTTTTTTCTGTAATCACCTGTATTGCATCCGCTACAATCTGATTCACAACATCTATATAGGCTTGCTTTTCTGCCTCTGTCAAAGTAGGCAACTGGGTAATTTCCTCCTTCGCCGTTGCTGCCTGCTCCTGCAATTCCGCAATTGCCTTTGCTTTTGCATTGGCCAAATCTGTGGATTGTGCAGCCACAACAATGTCCGTTTGCAGCTTTTCTTCCTGTTCTGTCAAGGTTGCCGCAACTTTCTCGGTAGTATCTGCCTCTGCGATTGCTTTCTTTGCAGCCTCCTCCCATTCTTGGATTTGTTTCTCATAGCTTGCCCGCTCTGCTTCCGTCAAATCCGT
>JAFORL010000038.1 GCA_017393285.1 Lachnospiraceae bacterium | reverse complement strand
TACAGCTACTTGATAAAATGCCTCTTTTTGTAGCTGCAAAATCAAATTTAAGTCATCTTTTGTAACTTTTAAAATATTACTATTCATAAATTTCTCTCTCCACTCTATAATAAAAATATCTTCTTATTTATTTTTTATAATGTATTCAATAAGTATATTAATCTTTGTCAATGTTTCAATATCTAAATCTTCAGAAACAAGGTAACAGTTCAGCCCCCCAGCTGAACTGTTACCTTATCTGTGCATGCAAAGCAAATATGTTCCTTTACTTTCTGCTTAAATATAATGCTTCTATTTCTTTTCGTTCCGGCATAACAGCCAAAGCGCCTTTTTTGGTAGTAATAAGAGAGGCTGCTGCATTGGAAAAGGTCAACATTTCTATCAATTCGGCTTCTGTATACATATGTAAACCATGCTCCAATACATAATTTAACACACTGCCACAGAAAGTATCACCGGCACCTGTAGTTTCTATGGTATTTTTTTGCAAAAATGGTGCAACTTGGACTTGATTGTGGCCTGAGAAAGCTCTACTGCCATCTTTTCCTAACGAAAGCAACAAAAGCTGGATATTCGGATACGCTTGTAACAAATTTTCTGTTGCTTCCTCATAGGTCTCTTTCCCGGTAAACCACAAAATCTCATTATCGGATATTTTCAAAATCTGACATTGTGATATGCCATAAGCAATCTGTTCTTTTGCCAATTCCAGAGAAGACCATAAAGGTTCTCTAAGATTGGGGTCAAAGGAAATGATAGCTCCTGCTTCTTTGGCAACTTGAAGGGCACATATTGTAGCTTCACGAACAACTGCATCTGTCATGGAAAGAGAGCCAAAATGGAAAATGCGGGCTTCTTGTATCATCTTCTGATCCACCCGGTCCACAGATAACATCATATCTGCCCCCGGATTTCTATAAAAGGAGAATTCTCGATCGCCCCCCTCTAAAGTATGCACAAACGCTAAGGTTGTGTTGTATTCTTTGGATTGCACCAATCCTTTGTCATCAATGCCTGCTTCTTGAATTGCCTGACGCAATAAATCACCAAAATGATCTGCGCCGACTTGTCCGATAAAACCTGTCTTTTTTCCCAATTTTTGCAAAATAGCCAATACATTACAAGGTGCACCACCTGGATTCACCTCTAATAAGGCATGCCCCTGTTCACTGGTTCCGTTTTCTGTAAAATCTATTAATAATTCACCAAGTGCAACTACATCATATTTTTTTTGCATACACATTCCTCCCTATTTGACTGGGTAGACGCCTGTTCAATAATTCGATACCCCAACTGCAATTGTTCTACCCGACTTTCCTGTGCTTCCAACAGGTCAAATAACATATTTGCTGCTTTCGAACCACATTCTTCATAATAAAAATGTACAGTTGTCAAAGCAGGTGTTACCGAGTTAGATAAGTCTGAATTGCCATGTCCTGTCAAAAGAATGTCTTCTGGTATTCGTAATCCAGCTTCTTCAATGGCTTTTTTTGCCCCCACTGCAATTTTATCTGTGGCACAAACCAATGCATTCATCTGAGGAAATTCCGTAAGCAGTTCTTTGGTACTGGTGTAACCATCTAAAATGGAAAACCCAATTTCTTTGGTATGCTTTTTTTTGTAGGCGATACCCGCTTCTTTCAAAGCATCATGATATCCATTCCATCGAGCCTCTCCTACCGCTTTGTCTTGTCTGGTAACCCCTAGGAAACCAATTTGCTTACGACCTTTCGACAAGCATAATTCCGTAATTTCCTTCATTGCCCCATAATCATCGTGGTATACACAAGTACAATTTTTCATCTGTTGTCCTAACACAACCACAGGAACTTTTGCTTTTGCAATCTTTTTTCTAAGATTGGCATGATGCATCGATTCCAAAATCAAAATACCTTCTACTTGGTTATCATCTAAAATAGACAAATATTCTATTTCTTTTTCAGGATTTAAACGAGAAATACCAAGTATCATACGATATGCATGTTCTTCTAATACTTTGGTAATTCCATCCACAATTTTTCCAATAGAATTGGAGTCTATTTTAGGAATGATAACACCTATTGTTTTTGTTTTTTTCGTTCGTAAAGTTTGTGCCTGAAAAGAAGGACGATATCCAGTTTCATCCACTACCTGCTTAATTGCATTTCTTTTTTCTTCTGATATATAACCATCGTTAAAGTACCTAGAAACAGCAGCCTGTGAGACGCCCGCCATTGTTGCAATTTCTTTGATTGTCATGTCACTCACATTCTTTCTTTTTTATCGGTTGTACCTCTAGCGATTACAAAAATGGTCTGCGTAATGAAAAGCTGCGAAGCAGTTATGTCTGTTTACAGTTTTTTTAACAAATAAAATCCATATGCCGGTATCTCTAATCCTACCGCTTTCTGTTTGCTTCCCGTCAGCAAATCTTCATACAATCCATCTGCTTCATCAATCCAAGCCATATGTGGATTTTCTGAAAAATTAAAAATACCTAATATTTTCTCGCCATTTTTGTATCTTCCCATACACAAGGTACTTTGGTCATAAGTTTCAACTGTCCACGCATCTGAATCGGAGCAAAAGGCATCATGTTGCGCTCTGATTTTTTCTAATTGCCGTAACCTTTGATAAATCTGTGCTTCTGCAGTTTTTGGATTTTTTAAGGCTTCCACCTTATTCCAATCCATTTTCCCTCTGTGCAGATAGCGTGAATCAGCTTTTTTGTTTTCATCTGCTTTATAAGTATAGTCATTTAGTTGTCCGACTTCATCACCACTATAAAGAATTGGAATTCCATTTTGCATAAACATATAGGCATGCAGCATAACGTCTAAATCTATGGCTTTTTTGATTGCCTGCGGATCTTTGCCTGCAAGGGCTGTTTCCAATCCACATAGAGAGGCTGTTGTGCCACAAAATCTTGCATCTTGTGTTACAGGGTCATAGTTATACAATTCTCCACGACTATTGCTCTCTCCTGCATTTCCAAGAAAATATGCATTTAAATAATTTTTATGTGGTACTTCTTGCATACCTTCTTGCGCTAAAAATGCAAAATCTAATCCCCAACCTATATCGTCATGGCAACGTAAATAATTTAGAAAGACATAATCTTTTGGCAATCCATCAATGGTATCCAATTGTCTTTTTAATAATTTTACATCTCTGGTGGCAACGGTATGCCAGGTCGTCGCCATGGTAGTAACGTTATAAAGCATATGACATTCCGGTTTATCTATACTACCAAAATATGGAACAACCCGTTCCGGCTCCATTACCACTTCTCCTAATAATAATACACTTGGACATACTATTTCACTTACAATACGCATCAAACGTACAATGGTGTGTACTTTAGGCAGATTTCTACAGGTTGTACCAAGTTCTTTCCAAATGTATGGTACTGCATCTAAACGTACAATGTCAATGCCTTGATTGGTCAAAAACAAGAAATGATACATCATTTCATTGAATACTCTTGGATTTTTGTAATTCAAATCCCATTGATAGGGATAAAAACTTGTCATTACATAATGATTACATTCAGGCAACCATGTGAAATTTCCAGGAGCTGTCGCAGGAAATACTTGTGGTACTGTTTTTTCGTATTCTCCCGGAATATAGTCGTTGTCGTAGAAAAAATATCTACTCATATATTCCCCTTCGCCAGCTCTCGCACGTACTGCCCATTCATGATCCTCAGAAGTATGATTCATAACAAAATCACTGCATACACTGATTTTTTTCTTGTGGCATTTTGCGGTTAACTCCTGTAAATCTTTCATGGTTCCCAATTTTTCATCTACCTTACAAAAATTTTTAACTGCATAACCACCATCTGATTTACCCTCTGTCGTTTCCATAAAAGGCATAAGATGAATATAGTTGACACCTGATTTTTCTATATAGTCTAATTTTTTTACCACACCTTGCAGGTCACCTGCAAAATTATCAATGTACAGCATCATACCTAGCATATCATTGGCTTTATACCAATCTTTATTTTTTTCTCTTTCCTTATCTAAAGCCTTTAAACTGTCATTTCTTTCCTGGTAAAAAACACGAATCCGTTCTTCTAATTCACCAAACATATCTTTATTATCGTATAATTCCATATAAAGCCAGCGTAACTCATCTTTATGTCGATTCCATCTTGCATCAAAAATAGAATCCACCAATTGCTTTTTTTTACGTGCCATAGGTTTTTCCTCCTTTCTGCTCCATCGGTTCCCTATGTTTTCTATCACATTCAACTAGTCCATGTTACGTATGATATTTCTCAATTTTAATACCATGGATGGAGCCACTGACAATTCATCCATGCCCATATTGACAAAGGTTTCTGTCAGTTCTGTATCCGCACCTAATTCTCCGCATACACCAACCCAAATGCCTGCCGCATGGGCATTTTCTACTACCATTTGAATCATTTTCATAACAGCTTTATGATGCGCATTATAAAATGAATCTAATCTGTTATTTTGACGGTCAATGGCCAAGGTATATTGTGTCAAATCATTGGTGCCGATGCTGAAGAAATCTACTTTTTTTGCTAATTCATCACTAATCATAACTGCCGCTGGCGTTTCTATCATAATTCCCTGCTCTGGAATTTTGTATGCAACCCCTAAGGCATCCAGTTCTTTTGCAGCTTCCGCCACAATTTCTTTAATACGATCCACTTCCTCCGAAGAAATAATCATTGGATACATAATGTTGATATTTCCGTACACAGATGCTCTCAAAAGTGCCCGTAGTTGTGTTTTGAATATCTCTGGTTCTGATAAACAAATACGAATCGCACGATAACCCATGGCTGGATTATCTTCCTTTCCTAATTGAAAATAATCTGCTTGTTTGTCAGCACCAATATCTAAAGTACGAATAATTACTTTCTTTTCTGCCATCATTTGTGCTACTTTTTTATAGGCTTGGAATTGTTCCTCCTCTGTAGGAAAATCCTCTCTACCCAAATATAAAAATTCACTTCTAAATAAACCAATGCCACCTGCATCATTTTCCAAGACATATCCCACATCGTTGACAGCACCAATATTGGCATAGATATGAATATGCTTTCCGCTTTTGGTTACATTGTCTTTTCCTTTTAAGGTTTCCAGCAATTTTTGCTGTTCTTCCTGTTCTTTCATTTTCGCCATAATAGTGAGACACTGCTCTGAATTTGGTTCAAAAATCACTTCCCCTACGGTACTGTCTACCGCAGCCACCATACCGGATTTTAGCTGGTCTAAATCCATATCTACCCCAACCAAGGCCGGAATGTTCATCATCCTTGCCAAAATTGCTGTATGGGAATTTGCCGAACCACCTTTTGTAACAAAAGCTAAAATTTTATCTTTGTCCATTTGTACGGTTTCGCTTGGACTCAAATCCTCCGCTACTAAAATAACCGGTTCCTCTCCCATGAAATCGTCGTCGCCTTTTCCTGACAAATTACGAACAATTCGATTGGATATATCTTTGATGTCTGCAGAACGGGCCTGCATATATGCATCATCCATAGAGGCAAACATTTCCGAAAAATTGTCTCCGGTTACGGCAACTGCAAATTCTGCATTTACCGATTCATTTTCTATCATATTATGAATTGCTTCCAAATAATCTTCATCTTCCATCATCATTTGATGTACTTCAAAAATCGCTGCGCTGGCTTCTCCAACTTCTTTTACTGCCTTATCATACAAGTTCTGCAATTGTTTTTGTGATTGTTCTATACTTTTTTCCAAACGACTCAGTTCCGCCTGGGTATCTGTAATTCGTATTCTCTTAATTTGGTCTCCATCTTTTTTTAGTACCAAAATTTTTCCCATCGTTACGCCTTTATATACAATTTTTCCCGTACACGTTATCATAAAAACCACCTCCGCTTTCCCCTATAAAACCTCTGTAACGTATCTTTCTTTTATGTTGCATATGCCCTTACACACGTTCTGTTTGTAAGGGCATATGCCAATATGTATGTAGCTATATTTTCCACCGGTATAACAGGAAGGAAACATATAGCTTTGGAGATATATTATAAATTTTCTTCAAAAAATGTCTGCATTGCTGTGAAGGCTTGTTCTTCATCATCGCCAACAATTTCAACCGTCACAGTATCTCCACATTTTACCCCTAACTTCATCAAAGACATGAGCTTGGTTGCTTCTGAAGCAGTCTCTCCTTTTTTCACATAAATCTTACTGGAAAATTCCTTTGCTGCTTTCACCAACAAGCCTGCTGGTCTTGCATGAATACCTACTGAATCCTGAATTACATAATCAAATGTTTTCATAATAACGCCCTCCTTTATATCCTGCAATTGTTCTGTCTTGGACTATTCCCAAACGCATCATTGCCTATTTTCTTTAAAAGTATTGTCAGTAGATTGCTTCTGCAAGCGCCCTTGCTAAGAAGCTAATCTACCTGACAATCGATCCGTATGAGCAAGTAGCTCCGCTCAACCAAATCATTCATAAAATGCCAGATTACCAAAAAGAAGCGAATAAATGAATGGCTGACTGAAGGATTATTATAAACGAATGATTTCCTGACCTGCCTCTACATTTCCGGTTTTTACAACCTGAAATGCTTCATAATCATCACTGTTATTTACCAAAACAGCCGTCGTGGTTGAAAATCCTGCTTTTTTAATTTTTTCTATATCAAAAGCAACTAATTTTTGTCCCTTTACCACTTTGTCATTTTCAGCAACAAAAACTTCAAATCCATCTCCGTTCATTCGAACGGTATCTATTCCAATGTGCATTAACAACTCTGTTCCTTTTGGTCCTTCCATACCAATAGCATGTTTGGTTTCTGCAACTGTTGAAATGACGCCATCACAAGGTGCAACCAAAACGCCTTCTTTCGGTTCAATGCCCACACCATTTCCAAGCACACCACTGGCAAAGGTGTCATCTGGAATTTCATTTACTGGAATTACATTACCTGACATTGGTGCATACACACTTGCTGTCTTTGTTAATTCTGCTTTTTCTACATGCGTAGTTTCTACAGTTGTCGTTTCTGCTTTTTCTGCTGGATCTGCTTCTTCTTTCCATACAAACCAAGTAAGTGCGAAGGCAATACCTCCAGAAATAGCTAACAAAATTGTATAGAAGAAATAATTATTGATTGTTAAATATCCCGGAATACCTGTTACACCATAAGCTTCTGCTCCGATTCCTGTTATTGCACCAAATCCGGCACCAAAAGCTCCACCAATCATGGCACATACAAATGGTTTCATATAGCGGAAGTTTACACCAAATATAGCTGGCTCTGTAATACCCAAAGATGCTGACATTGCAGATGGAATAGCAATGGTTTTTGTCTTTGCACGACGGGCTTTGAGACCAACAGCAATACAAGCACCAAATTGTGCAAAATTGGCTGCTGACGCAATTGGCATCCAAGTATTTAATCCGGAACCTCCGTCAGATAACATACCCGCTTCAATTACATTGTACATATGGTGTAATCCCATAACTACTGTCAGTGGATAAATAGCCCCCATAATCATAGCACCAAAAGCATTTCCTACAAGAAGTTTTGCACCTAATAATACCCATGTTTCTAATTGTGCAAAGATAGGTCCGATTACAATAAAAGTAACCAAAGCAGTTGCAAATACAGTTACCAAAGGTACCACAAATAAATCAATCATTTCTGCTACATGTTTGTGTAACCATTTTTCTATCTTACACATAATCCAAACTGCAATGATAACCGGGATTACGTGTCCCTGATATCCATGCCGGGATATTGAACCTAGTACATAATCACCAATCTGTATGTTACCAAACAAATTCCAAGTCGGGATTTGTCCGTTGGTCACACCAAAGAAATCATTAATAGCGGTTTCAGAACCTACATTCCAGCCATTGAGCAATCCGGTATGTACCATCATCAATCCAATTACGGCACCTAAGAAGATATTTCCACCAAATACTCTTGCAGCTGATATAGCTACGATCACCGGCAAGAATGCAAATGCTGTATTCGCCATCATATCCAAAAAGCTATACCAGTCAGAACCCTGAAATGCTGGGTTTGCCTTTCCTAATGCTTCTACCAATCCCATAAGTAATCCGGAAGCTACGATTGCTGGTAGAATTGGTACGAATACATCACCAATAGATTTGAGTGCCCTTTTCCATACCGGAGCTTTCGCTGCTGCAGCTGCCTTTACATCGTCCTTGGTAGCTGCTGACATGCCGCTGATTTTCAAAAACTCATCATATACTTTATTCACAGCTCCTGTACCGATAATGATTTGTAATTGTCCGTTGCTACTAAAGACACCTTTTACACCTTCAATGTCCTCTAATTTTTTCATGTCAACCTTATCGTTGTTAACAGTAACCAATCTCAGTCGAGTTGCACAATGTGCTGCGCTTTGCAAATTGTCCCGACCACCTACTGTTTCATATACTTCTTTTGCGCATTTTGCATAATCCATTGCCATGAGCGTCTCCTCCTTTCGACCCCGACTTCGTCAGGCGTCTCCTTCTGTTCCCTTTTGTTACCCTTACATTCGCTACATATTTGTTACATGACATAAAACTCATATTTACCTTCCCTTTGTTATTTACCCCCTTTTGAATTTGATGTTCTCTCGAAATCTCCTTTATTCAATAATTTCGGCTATATTTTCCTTGGATTTTCTCCATTTCCTCGTCGTACACACTGCGGGAATGTCGTTATCAAAGAAAAATCTATCTCGAAATTCTTGTATAAAAAGACTCCGAGAGAACATTTTGAAAAAAATAAAAAGTTTTCCTCATTGCCATTCATCTGTAGTTATATGTGAAATCGTTTACACTTTTTATAATTTTATTATACTACTTTTTAAAATTGTTACAATTGACAATAATTACAATATTTATATTTTGTTTTTGTGCAAAATAATGAAACCGTTTTCATAGTATTAAATTTTCATTTACAACTAGAATATTGTTTCTCTTCTTACAAGCGTTTTTTTGCTTAAATTGTCAAGAGCATACATCCGATTCTTTTTTCAATAGTCCCATTTTTACAAAAGAATGATACAAACCATCTTCTGTAACTGCTCCACACACTTCATCTGCAAGGTTTTGCAAGGTTTGGCTGCCATTTCCCATGCAAATAGCATGGCCTACCACTTCTAACATTTCCTTATCATTCATGCTATCTCCATAACCAATGGTATTTTCTAAAGGTATTCCTAATTTTTCTGCAACCATTTTCACACCAGTGCCTTTATGAAAACGCTGATTAATCAGTTCGCCATTCAAAATGCCATATTGATCCATATCCTGCAAACAGAACAAAAATTGATTCTCTAACTCTTGTTTGGCTAAATTCATTTTTTCTAAGTCTGTCCCCATAAATACTATTTTATACACAGGATCTCCTGCATATTCAGACATAGGACGAATGTTTAAATTCTTCTCAATCTGTTTTCGCCACCGCAATAACTCACTATTGCCCTTTTCATTTGCATGTTGCTCCAAAAATTCTTTGAACCCTTCATCTGTATAAGAGCCCTGTAAGCATTCCACTGTACGATAAATGTTATATTTTTTAAATACGTCAAAAGCAAAATTTCTTTCTTCTTTTGTCATGGGACAGTCGAAAATCACCTGTTCACCCACCTTTACATAACCGCCGGAACTGGCTATAAATCCATCGAATTCATATTTCAAAAGGGGTGATAACATCTGATAATTTCTACCTGTGCATAAAAACACGTAATTACCAAGTGCTCTTGTTTTTTCAATAGCCGCAAGGGCTGTCTTTGGGGGAATATTAGATCCGGCCTCAGTCAGAGTACCGTCAATGTCTAAAAAGATTATTTTTTGTTTGATTGTTGTTTGATTTTGATTGATTAATTTTTCCATATGAATGCACCTTCATTTCCATCAGACATGGTTTATATGTTTCATATGTAATCGATTTCATATATAGTATACTACATTTTTGAAATTTTATCAAGCGAATCTTGAATAAGAAAAAATCCCCCCTGTTCATTTTCGAACAGAGGGAAATTTAAAAATGTGTTTTACAATAATTCATGTGCTAACATTCTAAATGCCATTTCATGCTATATAAATGCTCCATATTGGATATATTATTATCCATTTTGGTTCAATTCTAAAAACTGCTCTAACAGAAAATGCAATTTTGTGTCGATTTCTTTCAACTGTGATTGCTGTACAAGCAACAATTGAACCAGTGTGTTCTTATCAAAGCTATTTAGTTGTTCTTCTGTGTATTCTAGTGCCATATTGAAGCTTCCTTTCTTTATCCAATCATATCAGATATCCTGTATTTTGCGAATGCTGCATTTGTTGATTTTTACTGAAAACTGGGTCAGTTTTCAGTAGGTATAATTTTAAATAATGACCTGCCCTATCACTCTTAGTACTTCCTCAGACCGTATCATCATCTGCATCTTCTCATTACCATCTTCTATCTCCGGCTTTCCACACCTAAGACTATCTGGATGTTCAGATACACAACAATCCTTATACCAACATTCACCCATAAGCCTACCCTTAACAGACCACTTCTCGTTTTGCGTAAATTCACCTACCAACGATTTCATTACTCGCTCTGTAGAATATCTCTTGAATCCAGACAGATACTGTATTGTCATCTGATTCTTAATCTTTGACAAATCTATTCTGTGGTCTTTTATTGCCGCAAGGATCTCTTCACGTATTTTTATCTTGTCCATCTTACCGGTTCCAGTCCAAGACACCAACTTATCAAATACCAATATAAAGTATTCAAAACAAATCATATCAAGAATAATAATCTTTGCTTCTGACTTTTCTACTAATTGTTTCAATTGGCGATACTTATTTCGAATATCCTGATTATCTGGCACATAATCAAATACTATGTAATATTCATCTTCTTCCTTTGCCTTTAATGATTTCAAAGAATCCAAAATACCTTGGTTGCTCTCTTTACTTTCAACCACAAGTGCATGATCAAAGAAAAGCTGATTGACTAACTTCCAGAAGTGGAGTCCAGCACCTGTGTCCTCTGTCCATAAATACTTCATATTACAACTCCTCTTCTAAAGTAATCATATTACGTTCAAACTTCATTACCTTAAAACTCCTATCTGATACGTTCAGTCCATCGCAATTTCTTAGAAATAACATATACTGATTAGAAAATTCAAAATTAATGAATCGTCTTATCTCGTCATCTATCAAAATATCAGCATTATCAATAACAATGAAATTGTTTCTGCACTGCTTCAATCTTTCAAATACATCCTCTGATTTATAATTGAATAATTTAATTGCACTATATTCTTCCGTTTGCTTCAAGTCCTCCAACATATCATAAAGTACTGTCTTTCCAGTACCACTATCTCCACCAACAAGAGTAATACGATCATCGAACACCAAATCATATGAAAAAGGATCTGCTTGAAATGCTATTTTATTATAAATCATTCGCCTCTCTCCTTTCATATTCCTTACTCCACCACGTATTGTACCCTGTACTTCCTGTCACAACATCCGTATCATTAAATCGAATAATTGCATCATCCGGAATATCTACAAGAGATGGACGTGACATATAAATCTTTATTTTATCCATGGCAAATATCACCTTAAGCACATTCGGTCCACATTCCTCTACGCATACCACTTTTTCAGGATGCTTTACTATATTGAGCAATGTCTTACATCCTGAAGAAAGATTACGGATTGTTCCCAATCCATACTTGGTTTCTATATGCTTGTCTGACGTCAATATTGCATCATCAACTTGCTTAATTAATGCAATTTCATAATCAGACATTTCTTCATTACTCGTATTTAAGTTAAAGAATAAATCATTCTTGATAATCCAATCTTTTAATCCTGTTTTTTCTGTGTATATATCTATCATTATGGTTGGCTCCTTTATAAAATCGATTATGCAATCTCCTTTTTGTAAATACTTCCGATGCACAGTTTTCAACATAAGCAAAAAGCATCCGTTCAAAGTGAAGGTTAGTTAAGATTTGTCTCTGAAAGTGTCTTAAACTATGATACCATTTTATTCTTCCAAAATCACCACTATTGCGCAATATTTTTCAACTAAAAAAAATAATTTTGGATTTTTTTACATTCACACTTTAATATTTCATAATTAAAGTGCGAATGTTTTTAAAAGATGATTAAAATATCATCAATCCGAGAACAAAGAATTGAACTAATAAAAGTTTCCTAAAACTAATTTTCCCCTTTTACTACTCCTGTACTTTCTCTTTCCACCAAAGTAACCGGAAGCACAATCATCGTTCCTGCATCCGGATCAGCCCTTAATTCCAATAATTTATTCATAGCAGTCCTTGCCCGTAACGCTCCGTCCTGATGTACCGTAGTGAGTGTTGGAAACACCTGGGTACACAATGGCGTATCATCAAATCCTGCAACAGAGATATCTTGAGGAATACGGATCCCTTGAGACATTAAGAATCCCATCAAATCTATGGCATAGTAATCTGAAACTGCAAAAATAGCTGTATATTCACAAATTTTTTCTAGATTTTTTTTGTAAAAATCCATGCGTTCTTCTTTCAACATAGGAATTAAAAGAAAATCTGCACCATCACCACCAAATCCCTCTCGAAACCCCTCATACCTCTCACGATCCGTATAAATATCATTATCTGCAACACATAACACATGCTTGTGTCCCAGACTTTTGAAATGTTGCCCCATTTGAAAACCGCCACTAAAATTGTTGGTTTTTATGATAGCTAAACGCTCCGGATTTTTTTGGTACACATCATAAGCCACAAAAGGAATTCTCATATTATTTCTGAGACAAATGTAATCTTCCTCACAAAAGCCAATGAGAATTACTCCCTCCATATTCCACATAGATGCAAATTTTATAACTTCCTCAATCTGACTTGCTGTCTTTACCATCATAAATTTTCCTGTTTTCTCGATTTCTACAGATAAGTAATTCAGAGAAGATGCAATAAATGCGTCCTCCAACACATGTGTCTCATACTTATCATGCTGATTCACGACTACACCAATAATTCCAGAATTATTTTGTGCCATTAAAATTCCTGCCATGTTGGGAATATACTTCCGTTTTTCTAAAAGTTCCTGCACACGATAAATGGTCTCCTGGGATACCTTTTTTGTTTTCCCATGAATAACATTGGATACAGTTGCTGCACTTAAACCAAGTTCATCCGCAATATCACTGATTGTAATTCGTTTCTTAGACATTTCTATGCTCCTCATTCCATTTTATTACAAAATCTATTTATTCCAACAATTCTACAAACCTTAGATTATGTGATACAATTCAGAGGATACCATTTAAAGTAACAGTTCAGCCAAAGCTTGAACTGTTACAAAACTATTGACAATTCTAATAAATGGCTGGCCATTTACCCGCAAACCAATCAACGCATTTGGGTTTTGACCGCTTTTGTCCCCTGATATCATCAGAATTAATTATAACAATCCAAAAATCAATTATCAAGCGAAGCGTTTTTTATGTAATAGGAAATTGCATCGCAATTTCCTATTACGCAAAAAAATCCCCCTTATCTCTTTCAGACAAGGAGGATTTCACATTTGGATAACCATTCAGCCGAAGGCTATCCTGTTCCATTTATTTCACTATAATTTTCTTTTTCAGTTTTACAGTTTTTGTATTTCCTTGCGTATCCTTTACAATCAGGTATATCGAATATTTACCTTTCTTTTGCGTTTTCCAACTATAAGACGGTACACTTGCATACTTACGAATTACTTTTTTTGCAGTTTCTCCATCTCTTACAGCCAAAAGCTTATATTGTATTTTTGTTTCCGTAACGCCTGTAGACTTTGCAATCATAGTAAATTTAACTTTTTTACCTTTTTTAATGGTATATTTATTGGCAGTAAATTTACTGATAGATACCCCAGCGTTAGTTGTGTATTGCCCACTCTTTGTGATCTGGTTATTTATATTTTGATTTGTCGCTGGTTGTCCTGTACTTGTATTTACTACCGGTGTTGCTGTAGCAGAAGGTGTAGAACTTGCCACATTTTGTGTAGGTACGATTCCCCTAGGATTCTGCGTAGCATTTGGTGCAACTGTTCTCGTTACCGTTGTTGTAGGTACTGTGGTTGTCGGCACTCCCGTTCTCAATACCGGCTCCGCTGTTTTATTCACTGGCGCATTTGTTTCCCTAATCGGTGCTGACGTCCCATTTACCGGAGCCTCTGTTTTATTTACCGGTACTTCCGTTTCCCTGATTGGCGCATCTGTATAAAGAATTGGTTCCGCTGTTTTATTCACTGGTGCTTCAGTTTCACGAATCGGTACCGGCGTCTCATTTACCGGAGCCTTTGTTTTTACTGGAAGCGTAAAGCTGGTAAACTGATTACTTGCTTTATCATATTCCATGCATCCACTTACCGCTAATCCCGGCTTCTGATCCGGTGTACTTCTCCAGTCACCTGACATAAGAATAGCTGATGCACTTTCTACCATATCACTTCTATAAACGTAATAATCACCTTCTGCTGTCATAGCAGTTCCCGGCCATCCACCATTGTATACTTTTGCACTCTTTTCTGAACCGGTATATAGATATAAAGTTGGTGCGCTATTAAAATCAGATTTCTTTACACGTAGGAACATCTTATATTCCGGTGCCTCTGTCATGGTATAGGTAAACGTTTCAGAAAAGGTTTCTCCCTCTCCTTCTGCTGTTACTTTTACTGTAATCTGATCTCCAACACTTGCGTCTTCACCAATTTTTACACTTGTGTTTCCAGTAAATTCCACAGGTGCTCCACCATTTATAGAATAGGTCGCTTTTGTAGCATTACTTGCTGTTAATGATAAGGTAAATGCTTCCTGAAATGTACCACTGGCTTTGGACACGGTAACCTTTGGCGTCTTTTTTACCGGCTCAGCATTGTATACAACCGCAATACTTCCCGCAGGCACTGTGTAATTTAACACACCACCGGATACCTGCACTTCTGTACCGCTGATTTCTTCCCTGTAGGTACCATCTGCAACCTTATTTAACTTAATATTTGATTTTGAACCGCCTAAGTTTATAACAACAACACCTTTGGTTCCTCTTTCAATTACCAGGCAGTCATTTCCACCAAAATTGCTCAAATATTCACTTTCTCCTACCATTGCATTTCGGAAATGATTACAGGCTACCACTTGTGGATCCTTAAACTGATCATTTCCTTTTGCACCGATTCTATTGTTTCCCCAATAGTTTCCTTGTGAACCATTGGAACCATCCGGTCTGCTATAGAATAATGGCGTTCCATTTGCCCGGGCTGCCACGATTGCCCAACACATTCGAATATCCCAGTCTGTCAAAAATCCTGATTTATGATCATTACAATATGTATCATGTGACTCTACCCAAGTAACAATTTTCCCCGGTGTAGCATGATTCCAGTTAGATATTCTTCCGATGCTAAAATCCTTATTTCTTATGGCATCTCTTAATGTTCCACCATAAGCACTTCCAGTCAGATGAAAGATTTTGCCATACTCTCCGTCTCTTGAACCATCAGACTGTAATACTTCTCCATATATAAACAAATCCTCTTTATTATGAAGACTGACACCGTCAACAGATTGATTTCCTAATGCTACAGGCCAAAAGTTATTTTTCCATCCATTTTGTTTTGTCTTTTCATCCTGTGGATCATCTGGCAATCCAATATGTTTTGCTGTATCATATCGAAAACCATCTACACCACAATCAATCAAATCATTCAGGTAATTCAAATAATACTTTTGAAATCCCGGATTCTCTGTATTCACATCCGGTAATCCCAATACCGCACCATTGGTACAAAAATATCTTTTTTCCCAATCTGAAATAGAATTAAATCCTTCTCCATGATACAGTTTATCTTGTCCGCCTGCTGCATCTTTTAAAGACTGTGAAACGGAACCTAAATCCGGAGTTGTATGGTTCGGAACTACATCTACTATAATTTTAACTCCATATTTATCTGCCTCTTTACACATTTCTATAAAATCATCACGGCTTCCTAATTGATAGTTACCAATTTTCCAATCAGTAGGCTGATAATGATATTCCCATTTTCCCTGACCATTATCACTCATGATGCACATTCCACCATTGTCGCCTCTCAGACACGCATTTGCCGGACTTGTTTGCACCGTTGTATAGCCAGCTTCTGCAATATCTTTTAAGTTCTCTTTGATTGTATTAAATGACCAACACCAAGCATGCAAGATTGCTCCATCTTTTGCCTGGTCACACAAGCCATAATCACCGGAAGCAACCTGGTCTGCATCGTAAACAACTTCCTTTTCTCTGATTTTTGACTCTGTTTTCGCCTCTGCTTTAATACTTTCATGTAATGCCATCGATGGATTCCAGGTAGCATTAATCGATAAGAATGCTGCCATTGCAAAACTAATCAGTTTATTTATTTCCATTGTTCATCCTCCATTTCTGTTTGGAACACTCTCCAAATCTTTTTATACTAGAATTTTAAGATAGATTTTTCTTGTATAACGACTTTCCCATATCTAGTACTGCTTCGTTTTTTTAACTTTCCCCTGCTTCATTGTACAATGTGCTTGTTCTTAATCTGTTTTCTATTGTCATCATAACCACAGATATCCTAAACCCTTATTTAGTATACTAAACTTTACATACTACTTCAAAGGTTAAATGTTTAACCTTATCCAAAACATCCTTCACATTTTTTAGCATATTGCACAAATTAAGTGGAAAGTTTTAAAGAACTTTTGTCAATTTTTGGGATAGCATAATACCATCTTAACAAGCTAAGCCATGTTATCCGTACATCTAGTAAGATTTGCATCATTCCGCCAAAACATACTTTCTTCATATTTTCTTCAATTTTAAATCACAATACAATCACAAAATGATTTCATTTTTCCGTTATGCTTATTACAACATTAACTATGATATTTTTGAAAGCGAGGCGGTTTCCATGAAAAGAAAAGCACAAATACTTGCCATTGCAGGCACTTCAACATTGTTGGTGGCGGGAAGCCTGCTGGTTGTACCTAAAATCAGCCATGCAGAACAACCACAATCTGAAACGACACAAACAGAAAATACAACAGAACATTCTTCCCAAAAAAATACGAGTACGGTAAGTGGTACTACCAGTCAGGGAATTACTTATGAAAATTTCTCTCTTAGTTTTCATCAATTACCTGCTCTAATTGTAGATGAAATCCTTGCAGAAACTGGTGACGAAGTAACCGAAAGCAGTGCAATATTAACTGTTACAAAAGAAAGTTACGATGCCCTATATACCGCATTGAAAAAAAAATTGCGAGATGCCTCTTCTACATATGAAACCGCTAAAATCACATATGAAACCGATTTACTTACCCTACAATCCACTTACGCAGAAGATCAATCTGCAGCCTCTTTGGCATACGACACTTACATCAACACCTTAGAACAATTAGCCTTACAAGTAAGCCAGGCAGAAACGGATTATGAAAACGCCAAAGAAATCATAAATACCTATCCTAACAAAATAAAAAATGCAAAAAAAACTTTAAAACAATACAAAGCCAAAGCCAAACAATATAAAACGAAATTAGAAAAGGCTTCCAAAGAATATGAGGCAGCCAAACAAGTTTTATCTGAAGCAGAAAGCAAATTGGAAACCGCTAAATCCGATTGGGAAGCGTTAGAAACAGTCCAACAATATATAGATAACTATACCAAAGAACATACAGAAGACAGCAACAATATCACAACACTTTCGGCAAAGCTTCTAGCAGATGCCACAGAAAAAAAAGCTGCTTACGAAGAAGCCCAAGAAGCCTACAATAAAGCAAAGACAGCTTACGAAACAGCAGAAGCAAACTTCTCAAAAATAGAGAATACTTATACTTCTACTACAAACAAAGTAACCTCTCTCCAAACGAAAATAAGCAACTATAAAGAAACTTACCAAACAGCTTGTAAAAATATTAAAGCATTGAAAAATACTTATCAACAAGCAGTCTCTAAAGAAGAAAAAGAATCCATCTCTGCTAAAGAAACTTATGAACAGAAATGTTTTACTACTGAAGCAGCTTCTACCAATTACCAAACCGAAAAGGAAAGCATTGAAGAAACCTTAGAAGAAGCAAAAGAAGCTTATGAAGATGCAAAAGAGGCACTGGAAACCTTGGAAGAAGGTTTTACAGACTATACCTGGTATGCAAAATCTTCCGGCACACTTTCTTATATTGCTTATGAGTCAGGGCAGCGTATAGAAAGCAATACGGCCATTTTAGGTTACGCAGATTCAAGTGTACTCACGGTTACATTTTCCATCGACCAAACAGACATTGCTTCTTATAATGTAGGAGATAGCCTATCCCTTCAAACCAGTAATATGCGCAATCGTGTCACAGGTACCATTGCAAAAATTGAAAGTGTAGAGTCCACAGGACACAGTTCTTCCGTTACTTACAATGTAACTGTAACCATAGATAATGCAGATGGAAATCTTTCCACTGGTGAAACGGTATCTATACAATCTGATATGATGAAGGAGGATGAACATTATGCAAAAGAAAACTAAAAAAATATTATGTGCCACAGGTTTGGTACTTGTTATTACTGTAACCAGCATTGGTGTATATGCTGCAAAACATACGACGTCCGCAGAGGTAGTAACCAAAGAAACTACGGTATCCACAGGAAATCTTACCGTAGGTGTAACCGAAAGTGGAACCGTTACTTTAGGCACAACTGAACAAAGTTTTTCTTTGGAGACTTCGGACACCAGTTCATCCTCCAGCAGCTCCTCCACTTCTTCCTCAGGAAATAGTCAAAATAATGCAGGTGGCATGGAGGGTGGTATGATGGCCACCAGTACCAATAGTTACAATAGTAGTAGCACAAGTTCCAGTGACAGTAGCGATATTGCATTAGAGGTAAAATCCGTATCCGTCGCAGTCGGCCAAGTGGTAGAAAAAGGAGATGCGCTACTTACCTTGACCCAAAGCAGTATCAATAGCGCAAGAACCCTGTTAGAAAAACAGGTAGAAAGTGCAAAATTAGAATTAAAAAATGCGAAAATTACCAGAAAATCTACATTAGTGAGTGCAAAATATACCTATCAGCAAAATATTACAACCGGAAAAAATGCCAAGAGTGATTACAATCAAACTTTGGAAGCACTCCAAATAGCGGTAGATCAGGCACAGGAAGAGTTAACAACAGCCAAAAAACGAATTGCTGCCATTCCAAAGGAAATAGCTGCCTTAAAGAAAAGCAAAAAAAGTAGTAGCACCTCCACAGCAGCCAATACCACTAGCACAAGTACAAGTACTACAAGTACAAAAACAACCGGAACAACAACCAGTTTGTCAACTGGAAATAAAGAAAATACAAATAACTTGACAACCAGCAGCTCTCAAACTACAAATAGTCAGACCAACAGTAACACGACTACTGCCAGCAGCGCTGATTCAATTGACAATCAAATCACCGCATTAGAAGAAGAATTAAGTAATTTAAAAAACAATTTATCCAATTTAAGTAATAAACTTGCAGAAGCAAAAACTGCGCAGGTAGAAGGAAAAGTAACTGCAAAAGCAACCTATGATCAGGCTATTTTAAACTATAAGAACGCACAGGAAATTTACGATATTGCCGTAAGCGGAATTGATGATGATGTCAATGACGCAAAAGATGCATTACAAGAAGCCCAAGATACCTTAGAAGAGTTTAATGCCTTTGTAGGTGATGGTACAGTAACATCGGATTATAATGGCACCATTTTATCTGTTGGCTATAGTGCCGGTGATACTTTAAGCACTGATACCGCTTTGGTATCCTTTGCAGACGCAGACGCCGTTACACTTTCCGTATCGGTTTCTCAGGAAGATATCAGCAATATTCAAATTGATGATACCGTAAACATTGCCTTCACTGCATACGAGGACGAAACTTACACCGGTGTAGTAACTGCCATTGACACAGCGGAAACCAGTGACAGTTCTACAGTTTCATATGATGTAACCGTACAAGTAACCGGTGATGTATCCAAAATTTATCAAGGCATGACAGCCGACGTTACATTTATTACCAAAGAAATCAAAGATGTATTGTATGTATCAAATAAAGCAATTCAAACCGAAGGTACCAAAAATTATGTTACAAAAGTGACCGACACAGGTACTGAAAAAGTAGAGGTAACTACTGGTTTCTCCAACGGAACCTCCGTAGAAATCACAGACGGACTATCTGATGGTGATGTGGTCTTAATAGAAAGTCAGGTGACAGGCTCATGAATAAACGAGAATTATTACGATTGGTTTGGCTAAACTTAATGGAAAATAAATTCAAAGTTGTTTTAACCTCTGTAGGCATTATCATAGGCGCTGCCACCATCGTTATGGTCATTGCCATTGGAAAAGGAGGGCAGGAACAAGTTGCAAAGCAATTTAAAAATTTAAATGCCGGCGCCATCGATATTTCCTATGAACAAGAAGAAGAAACCAGCTCTGAAAAATCTTTTGGCGGTGGCGGTCCCATGGGAGGTATGCCTGGTGGAAACAGTTCCAATAGTGGATCCAGCAGCAAAAGTTCCTCTGGAAATAATAGCAACAACAGTTTTCCTGGTGGAAATGGTGGTTCTGACACCAAACCCAATATGGGAAATTTTGTAATGGGTGGAAATAACAGCGAGCAAAGCACCAACCAAGAAAAAATCACCCTATCTGAAGATGATTTGGACGATTTAGAAACTTTTGTGCCAAACTTATCTGCAGCAACCATTTCCTATACCACCAAGTCTGATGTAGAAGGTGGGGAGTTGGAAGATGCCAGCAATTATACCATTGCCGGTGTAAAATCAGAATATGCAACTATGAGTAACCTTACCTTTCAGGTTGGTGAATTTGTAACAGACGAAGATGAAGAAAACAAAGAAAAAATTTGCATATTAGGCGCCTCTGTTGCCAAAGAAATCTTTGGTGATGCAGTTTCTGCCTACGATAGTACTATTTATATTGATGGCAGACCTTATGTAGTAAACGGTGTTTTATCAGAAGTAGGAGATGTATCCTCCGGTATTAGTCCAGATACTGCCATTTTCATTCCATATAGTACCGGCATTAAATATTTAGTAGGCACCGATGTCAATCCAACCATTACTGTTATTTCCAGTGATTTAAATAGTATTGATACAACCATCGAAAACATCAAAACCGTATTAGCTGAAAGCTATCCAAATGCAGAATTTACAATTTCTGATGCAGGAAGCAAAATGGAAGCAGCTTCAAAATCCAACGAAACACTTACTATTTTACTATTTGCCATGGCAGGTATTGTATTTATTGTAGGTGGTATTGGAATTATGAATGTACTTTTTGTATCTGTAAAAGAAAGAACAAAAGAAATTGGTATATTGAAAGCAATTGGTTGTAAAAAGTCAGATATCTTGACCGAATTTGTCACGGAAGCAAGTTTGATTAGTATATTTGGAGGACTCTTAGGTATTTTACTCAGTTTTATCATCACACCAATTGTTACTTTATTTCAAATTCCAGTCATACTTAGTGTATCCGGTGCACTCATTGCACTTTGTTTCGCAGTAGCAACTGGTACAATATTTGGCATCTATCCAGCTTGGAAAGCCTCTAATTTAGTACCAGTGGAAGCCTTAAGCGAAGAATAGAAAGGAGCGGTCGCACATGAAAAAGAAAAAAATACGTATTCTTAGCCTTTGCCTTGCGCTTCTTCAAATAAGGATACAAACCAGAGCAAATCTGAGGATGCCTCCAAGCCCTCTGATCACCAAGAGAAAAGCAAGACTATGTATCAATTAACCGGAGAAACCAACACGACATACATTCCTGTAGGCACACCTGTTACCACTGCATTAGGTACAACGACTACCTTTTC
>JAFORL010000037.1 GCA_017393285.1 Lachnospiraceae bacterium | reverse complement strand
TTTCTTACATGCTTGACAATATCTTCCTGTCAATATCTTTGCACCACAAATCTCACACTCTAATCCAATATCTGATTGTTCAGAAAATGCTAATTTTTCCTCTCGAATCCATCTCTTAATCTGTTGTACGGTTACTTCATTTTCTTCCGCAACCTGATTGATGGATGCGCCAGGATTGTCATATACATATTCTTTAACCTGTGCATACTTTTCTTCCATCTTCTTCATGCAAGCCGGACATAAAGGGTCTCCCCCCATATAATTAAATAACTTGCCACATTCTTTACAATTTCTTGCTTCCATAATTAACCCCTCCAAATCTTTAATTCTAATAATTCATAAAAGATTATATCGCTATTCAAAATGTGAGTACCTATCCTCACATCGATATGCTTTGCCATAATCTCATAATATATGGTTAGTTTTTAACCTGACGATTTCAGTCCTTAAAAAAGTGATCCTACTTTCGTCTAAACAAGGAACACAGTCATGTATACACAACCTGCCCATTGTTACTTTTCCTAATACCCTGCTCCAATACACAACACGCCAAAATAAACCTGATCAATTCCTGCCTGGCGCAATACCTTGGCACAAAAATTCATCGTGGCACCTGTGGTGTATATATCGTCAATTATCATAATTTTATTTATACCATTAGTTCTATTTCCCCATTGATGAGAAAAAGAAAACGCACCTTCTAAATTTGCACTTCTCTGATGTGAATCCAATTGCTTTTGTGCAACTGTTTTCTTATTTCTAACCAACAAATCTGCATAAACCGGTATGTCTAATTCTCTACCAATGGCCCTTGCCAATACCTCTGCCTGATTATATCCCCTTTGTATATATCTGGTCCAATGTACCGGAACTGGCACAAAACCATCCAAATCCAAGGCAAGGATCATATCTCCATATGCTCTTACAAATGAATCTGCATAAAAACGAACATATTCTTTGCGATGATGATACTTAAATTGCGCAATGGACTGTTGCATAACTGTAGAATAATGCCAAAGGGCAAATCCTCTCTCAAACCAAGTCCGCTCTCGCTTTGCACAATCCATGCAAAATTCTTGTTCCTGGCTTTCCACGGGTTTACTGCAACATTTACATCTCGGTTCTTCTATAAGTTTTACTTTTAGGGCACAGTCCGAGCAAACCAAATGCCCCTTAGGAGTGATAATGTTCCCACACAAAGCACAACGTGGAGGATAAATGCCATCCAAACAAAATTGCAATAATGATGTCATGTCTTATGCTTCAAATAACTTAGCAGGATACACGCCTGCATCTACAAGTTTTTTCAAAGAATCCTTCACAGTGTATTTGTCCTCTTGATAAGTCACACCAAACCACTTATCTTTCGTATCTAATACCTTTACTTGTGCACTACCTTCTTTGATTAAATCATCTACAATACTAGGCAACAAATATTCTGCCTTTAATTCATTTCCAGCAATACCCTTCAAAAAGGCTGCAAAGCGATCTTCCAATTCTTGAATAAAATCAGCAGTAAAGCCCCACATATTCATAGATGCCGGTTGCTGCAAAGGTATTCTCAAGTCTGCTCCATCACGAGTTGCTTTTGCGAAATCTGTTTGTCCATCTCTTTCGATTTCAAATGTTTCATTTACATCAATCAACATTTGATTCTCATCTACATCACAAATACCACGTGTTACTGTACCATTTTCACTCAATGTATTTCCTAAGCGGAAACCTGCCATACAGAAATTATACTTTTTATCACAAGCATCTGGATTCTGTAAGTATTGATTCACTTTCACAAAAGCTTCTTTTCCATAGTAATCATCGGCATTTACTACAACGAATGGTCCATCTACTGTCCCTTTACATGACAGAATCGCATGTCCGGTTCCCCATGGTTTTGTTCTACCCTCAGGCACCGAAAATCCATCTGGTAAATTTGTAACATCTTGTATTACATACGCTGTCTCTATCTTTTTAGAAATTCTATCACCAATAATTTCTTTAAAATCTTTCTCAATATCTTTACGAATAATAAATACTACTTTTTCAAAACCAGCTTCAATGGCATCATAAATTGAATAGTCCATAATAATCTCTCCATTTGGTCCTACTGGTTCCAATTGCTTAATACCACCAAATCTGCTTCCTAATCCTGCCGCCATGATTACTAATGTTGTCTTGTTCATCAACGCAGTCCTCCTTTTTCTCTCTTCAAAAATATTATATCAAATTTTCCATTATTTTGCACTATCTTTTTTGTTTTTTTCTATTTTTTTGCTAACAGTTCAGCCGAGCAGAAAAATAAAAGCACATTCCACTGACTGCTTGCAGGCTTTGTGGATGGGGTTTTATTTTTCTAAAGTTGTTCCTGCAAACGTAAATCTAGAGAAGTGCATCGTTTTTGTTCATTTACATTCTCAATCATTCTATGCACCATATTGGCACTGCCCACAATCGTAACACATTTTTTTGCTCTTGTCACAGCCGTATAAAGTAAATTTCGATTAAACAGCATGCGTGGTCCTGACAAAATCGGCATGACAACTGCAGGATACTCACTTCCCTGGGATTTATGAATGGTAATCGCATATGCATGCTCCAATTCATCTAATATAGAAAATGTATACGCAACCATTTTTCCTTCTTCATATTCTACGGTCAACTCTTCTGCAAAAGTATTAATTTCTTTGATAATGCCACAGTCTCCATTAAAGACACCGGTACCGCTTTCCTGTACAATCCCATATTTACTGCGTATTTCCCATTCCAGCTGATAATTATTTTTTATTTGCATAACCTTATCGCCTTCACGAAAAATTTTATTTTGAAAGGTTTTTTCTTTTTTATTTTTTGCCTTTGGATTCAGATATTCCTGCAAAATGTGATTCAAACGTTCTACCCCTAATTCTCCTTTTCTCATAGGCGTCAATACCTGTATATCATTGACATTTGCATCTACATACTTTGGCATTTTATCCCGTACCAGCTGAATCACTACGCTGATAATGGCATTGACCTGATCCCGTTGCAGCATAAAAAAATCCCTGCTTTTATTATCCATGACAATGGCTTCTCCCTTATTGATCTTATGCGCATTTACAATAATATCACTCTCTGCTGCCTGTCGGAAAATTTTCGTCAACTGCACCACAGCAAAACAATTGGATTTGATAATATCCTTCAACACATTTCCCGGACCCACAGAAGGAAGCTGGTTCACGTCCCCCACCAAAATCAAACGGGTTCCCACAGAAATTGCTTTGAGTAGAGAATGTAAAATGTAAATATCCACCATGGAAACCTCGTCCACAATAATCACGTCTGCCTCCAAAGGATTTTCATCATTTCTTTCAAACTGCATATATGCGCGTTCCTGATTCTCTCCTACCCCGCTATTAAATTCCAACATTCTATGTATGGTCTGCGCTTCATGCCCTGTCGTTTCCGTCATTCGTTTTGCTGCTCTTCCCGTAGGGGCTGCCAATAAAATGGTTTGCTCCTCCTCCTCAAAAAAACGAATCATGGCATTGATTGTGGTGGTTTTTCCCGTACCTGGTCCACCGGTAATGACACAGACTCCATTTTGCACTGCCTGATATACCGCTTCTCTTTGGCGTTCCTCCAATTCCATATGCATTTCTCTTTCCAAACTTTGCATTTGTTTTAAAAATGCTGTTTCTTGGTAATTGCTTTTGACATTCAAATCCAAAAGCATCCTGGCACTATTGAGTTCCGCATAATAAAAATAAGAGCTGTAGACCGCATTTTCTTCCCCGATAGGTTTCACCACGAGTTGTTTATCTATAACCATATCCATCAAATGATGGGAAATCAATTCTCCATCGATTCCTAACATTTCTGCCGTTCTTTGATATAATGTATCTTCCGGCAAATAGGTATGCCCTTGATTTGCCGCTTCCTGTAAAATGTGCATCATACCTGCTTTGATTCGAAAATCCGAATCGGAGCCAATGCCAATCTTTTTCGCAATTTCATCTGCAATGCGAAATCCCACACCAGAGATATCTTCCGCCAGCTTGTAGGGATTTTGTCGCATTACCTCATACATTCTTGCCCCATACTCTTTGTAGATTTTTACAGCCAAATTGGTAGAAATACCATACTGTTGTAAAAAAAGCATCGCACTTCTCATCTCTCTTTTTTCTTCAAACTGCAACGCAATTTCCCTTGCAATTCTTTCGCTGATGCCCTTTATTTCCACCAATCGTTCCGGTTCTTCTTCAATAATCCGAAATGTTTCATCTTTAAAATGTCTTACGATTCTTGCAGCCAGTCCAGTACCCACACCTTTGATTGCACCAGACCCCAAATACCTTTCCATAGCAAAGGCATCATTGGGTTCTTCTACTGCATAGGTATTGACTTTAAACTGCTCTCCATACACTGCATGTGCCACATATACCCCTGTTAATTTTAAAAATTCCCCTTCATTCACAAAGGAAAATACACCTACACAAGTGGTTTCCTCTCCGTCCACAGATAATTGCAAGACTGTATATCCATTTTCTGCATTTCGAAATACAATTTTTTCTACAAAACCTTCTATCGTTTCTTCTTGATTCATACCTTCTTAAATTTATCTCCTATCATTCTATTCGAAATTTGTTATCAACTAGTCAGCTAGCTTCTGCAAGCAGAAAGCATTTCTCCAATAGGGTTACTGTCTATTGGGAGCTGCACTGTTATAGCTGTCGTACCTGATCCGCAAAAAAATAATAGTAATCGTTCACCAAAGGGTCGAACCATTACAAACAATACTATTATCTTATCACGTTTCGATTTACACAACAACTCCCTTTTTTAAGCCCAGTATTTTTCTTTTTAAAATATCAAAAGCTACCCTAAGTCGAATTTTCGTTATAAGATTGCATACCTTTTATCCAGCATACCATCTTATCCCAATTATGCGACCTAGGATAGCCCTTTCATTTATAATCGTAACCCTAAACAGACCTGTCATCTATTTCACAGGATCAGCAAATCTATTTTTCAGCCTATTGGCATCAAATCATTACTACCTTCTATAATCCATTTCTCTTCATGGATTCATACATATTTTGCGCAATACCTAAATTGCCATGATCCGATAAAGTCTTTGCGTATTCCTGAATCAAAGTATCTCCAAAGTATTGCATATATGTATTTTCATCTTCTTCTGTAGGCACTGTTTTCTTTGCTTCCTTCATTACCTGTTCAATAAAATAGGATTCAAAACTTTTACATACTTCCATCAATTCATCATCAGATGCCTGATTCAATTGTCCATCTTCCAAGGTCTCCTGTAAACGATTGCTGGCACTTGTGCTAGCAGTGGTCTGTGTTGTATTGATGGTATTCCAATTCAATGCTGAAATTCCTGATGTTATATCCATCTTATCTTACCCCTTTTCCTATCTTCTTAGGTTATTTGCCTCTTGTAACATTTCATCAGATGCTGTAATTGCCTTTGAATTCATTTCATAAGCACGTTGCGCAATGATTAAATTAACCATTTCATCTGCTGCCGATACGTTGGACATTTCCAAATATCCCTGTTGCAAAGTGCTCTTTTTCAAATTACTGTCAGATACTTCCAATCTAGGTGTACCGGAAGCAACCGATTCTTTAAAAATACTCTCTGAAGCCTTTGTCAAACCTGCAGGATTGTTAAATTGCGCCAATCCGATTTGAATGCCTAAAGATTTATAATTGTTATTCTCATCCGGATATGTCAAATTTCCTGCCGTATCAATTTGCAACAAACTGCTATTGTAATCAGACGGAATCGTAACCTTTTTACCTGTTACATCTAAAACCGGATATCCAGATGCAGTAGACAAGGTTAAGCCATCTGAATCAACTGCCATTTGCAAGGCACCATTTCTTGTGTAACCAATGCTGCCATCTGGCATTTGCACTTGGAAAAATCCTTCTCCATCAATAGCAAAGTCAAACGCTCCGCCAGTATCAGAATATGCACCTTGGGTGAATTGGGAAGTGATTGCACTGTTTTTTACTCCCAATCCCACTTGAGCAGGTATTGGTTTCGGATCCCCCTCACTGTCATAGGTCCTTCCTTGTATGGTCTGATACAACAAAGATTGAAATTCTGCTCTTTCTGCCTTATATCCTGTTGTATTAATATTTGCTAAGTTATTGGAAATTGTGTCCACATTTGTTTGTTGCGATTTCATTCCTGAAGCTGCTGTCCATAATGAACGTAACATACTAATTCCTCCTTACTAATTCACTCTACCAATTTCATTGCATGAAGCCTCTAACATAGTATCTATGGTCTGCATGGTCTTTTGCCCCGCCTCATAAGCTCTGGTCACGGTAATCATATCCACCATTTCTGATACCACATTCACATTGGATTGTTCCGTATAACCTTGATCAATTCCACCGGTAGCCGTCTTGGTAGTAGCTCCATCTACTGTCTGATATAAGTTATCACCATATTTTTTGATATAATCATAATCTTCAAAATCTGTCAAAGTAACGGTATCTACATACTCATCATTGGCAAAAATCTGGCCGGATTTATTAATCGATATGGTTGCATCCACTGGTACTTGTATATCTCCATTGCTACCTTGTAAATGATTACCATTGGCATCCACCACATATCCATCCATTGTCATTTTAAAATTACCATTTCTGGTATATCTAGTCACATTATCACCTGATTTTGTAGGACAACGCATGGTAAAAAATCCTGCACCGTCAATCGCTAAATCGAAGGTATTTCCTGTTTCCACATAGGCACCCTGCCCATAATCTGTATACACTTCTCCAATCTTTACCCCTAGGGACATAGAACCAATTGCCTGATCCTGATATCCGACTGAACTATCCCTAATCTTAATTGCCAGCATATCATCAAATGCCTGACTTGCTACTCGTTCCGTCTTATAACCAACTGTATCCGCATTGGCAAGATTATTAGAAATGACATCTAATCTTTTTTGTTCGTTTACCATACCTGTATAGGTCGTATACAATCCTCTAACCATGTTCTTTTCCTTTCTACCCGTTTTTTTATGTTGTATTCCCCATCTCTATTCACGATTTCGAAAACGCCAAATCTTATTTCTCTATTTAACATTATATCGGCATCCATCATAATTTTCAACAGTAGTAAATAGAAATTTTTTGAACAACAGTTCAGCCGAGCAGAAATATAAATGTAAGAGTCTGTGACTGCTTGCAGGCTAAAGACGATTTGCATTTATATTTCTATTTGGCAGACGCCATTCATGAATAAAGTGTCCAGCCATTCTTTTTATTTTTTTCTCTCTGTGTATCTGGCACTTTATGAATGACTCGGCTGAACTGTGATCACCAGCCGAGCAGAAATATAAATGTAAGAGTCTGTGACTGCTTGCAGGCTAAAGACGATTTGCATTTATATTTCTATATATATTTCTATTTTCCAGAACAAAGAGTTTTGCTTGCAAAACTCTAGCGCGACCGCGGTATTGCGCAGCAATTCACTTCATCTCCGCGGTCTGCACATCCTCGCGGAGCGTTTTTTTGTAATAGGAAATTGCATCGCAATTTCCTATTACAAAAAAAATCTGCACCCATTTCTGACCATAGGTCAAAATT
>JAFORL010000206.1 GCA_017393285.1 Lachnospiraceae bacterium | reverse complement strand
TTCCGATCTAGTAAGACCCCTTGAAGACGACAAGGTTGATAGGTTGGAGGTGGAAGTACGGTAACGTATGTAGCTGACCAATACTAATAGGTCGAGGTCTTGACCAAAAATGGATGGAACAATGTGTAGTTTTGAAGGTATACGAAATGAGCCCTTATCATGAGATAAGGGTTTTTTTATTATGTAATAGGAAATTGCGATGCAATTACCTATTACATAAAAAACGCTCCGCGAGGATGCGCAGACCGCGGAGATGGAGTTAATTGCTGCGCAATACCGCGGTCGCGCTAGAGTTTTGCAAGCAAAACTCTTTGTTCTTTTGCTCGGCTGTTGAAAATAGTTCAGCCGTGTCGCTCATAAATGCAAATCGCCTTTAGCCTGCAAGCAGTCACAAGCTATTTGGTTTGTATTTCTTCTCGGCTGAACTTTACAAAACAAAAGATGGAAAAAAAGCAGAAAATAAGATATAATATGAACGAGAGTTACAAGGGAAGAAGGTCGTGAAAATGGATTGCAGGGAAGCACAAAGTCTAATTGTGCCATTTGTAAAGGGAGAATTAGATCGAAATAAGGCAAAAGCTTTTTTTTCACATATTGACAGTTGCCCAAATTGCCGGGATGATTTGGAAGTGTATTATGTGTTATTGATTGGATTAAAGCAATTGGATGACGATACTAGTGGATCTCTTGATTTACATGGACAATTTGAAAAAAATTTGAATGATGCACGTTCAGAAGTAATGAAAAAGCAGTTAGGAATTGTAGAAAAATGGATTATTGTTATTGTTTTGTTTTTGTTATTGGTGTTTCTTTTGTGGAAGGGGAAAGAGGAGTATGATTTATACGAATCAGAACAAATAGAAGTAAATCAGAGCAAATAGGATAAAGCTAGAGCAAAGAAAAATAAATGTGAACCGAATCCAGCGAACAAGACGCAAGAGCGAATCTTGTAAAGCTAGATAGAAAAGGATAGAAGTAGAATGAAAAGTAAATTTTTAGTGGTGGATGGAAATAGTTTGATGCATCATATAGAAAATCATATACCTAGAGAGGTTGATTCTAATCAACGGTTTTATGCGTGTAATTATATGATACAGAATTTGATACAAGATAGAAAATATGAGTATGTTTGTTGTGTATGTACGGACAGAGAGTATCAGTTTTCTGCATTTTTTCAACCGAATCAAATAAATAAGGTGGAGAAAAAAGTAAATGATTTTGAAACTTTAATGCGAAAAGCTGGAGTATATGTTTGGAGGAACGATTCGTTTGATTCGTATTTTATTATAAAAAAATTAATTGATTCATTCCAATCAGATGTTGAAATAGAGGTATTATCTGATGATTATAAAATGTTGACCTTAGTGGGAGAAAATAGTTCTTTTTATCCTTTGTATTATGATACAACAAATAGTGTGGAAGTAATTCGGAATGATAATTTTTTGGATTGTATGGGATTTGAAAAGGAACAAATGCAGGATTATTTATATTTTATGGAGTATTATAAATATGTTGCAACGTGTAAAAAAGTTGGAAAACAGTTGATTACAAATTTTTTGCAATCCCATGTTTCTATAAAAAATGCACAAGAAAATGTTGTATCTATTACCAGTCCTATGGTAAAACACATGATAAAAGAGTATGATGCGCAAGTATGGAAGTCTACGTATGAAAGCTATATGAACAGGGATTGTGCAGATATTGAGGTGCCTGCTTCACTTACAACTTTCGCAGTAGATATTTGTGATCATGAATGGGAAATGGATGCAACTTCTGTGTTTGATGATGCGAGTTATAATTTGGGAAATAATACCAACGATACAAATAAACATACAGCAGACATAAATACCCGTAGCACAAACAAAAATACAGCAGGCTTAGTTTCTGCACTTCAGAATATGGTAATCCTGCATACAAAACAGGAGTGGAATGATTTATGTGATAAGATAACTGCATTAGATTATAATACTGACATTGGAATTTATATTTGGGCAGATTCAGATTTATCCACATCTATTTTTATGAAAAAGAGTGATACATCTGAGGGGAATGCTTTAGGGCAGCTTTCTTTATTCTCAAATGAAACGAAGATGGAAAATATAATATATGCAGTTGCTATTTGTGTGGAAGAGAAAATTTACGTTATGAATCTGCAAGAAATTGACCTGCAGGAAGTAGTAGTTGCAGAACAAATTTTTAAATGGTTGCAGTTATCTCTTGTTTTTATGGATTGTCGCCAAATTTTGTATATATTACAAGCCCTTGCATGCCGATATCATTTAAGTGAGTCTGTATTGCAATATCAGGAAATGGAAAAATGTTTTGATATTACTTTAGCAAGGTATTTGTTGGATCCGATTGCAGATGGCTATACGTATGAAACAATGGCGAAAGACTTATTTTCTTACGATGTAGATGATGAGAAAACACTGTTACAAAAGCGAAATAGAAAACAAGCCTTGGAAGAAGATGAAACAAAAATCCTTCATATATGTGCGCTACAAGCCTATATGGCTTCCCATGGAAAAAGACTTTTGATGGAAGATTTACAGGCTAAGGGAATGCTAGATTTGTACCAGTCAGTAGAATTGCCATTATTATATTTGTTGTTCCAATTAGAAAAACGTGGTGTGTCCATGGAAGTGGAGACATTGGTAACATATGGTAAAAAGTTAGAAGAACAAATACATTCTTTAGAACAGCAAATTTATGCGGAGGTCGGAGAAGAATTTAATATCAATTCGCCTAAGCAGCTTGGACAAATTTTATTCGATAAATTAAAAATGCCGTACGGAAAGAAAACAAAAACTGGATATTCAACCTCAGCAGATGTGTTGGAAAAATTAAAAAAAGAATATCCAGTGGTGGCAAACGTATTAGCTTATCGACAATTATCTAAATTGAAATCCACCTACGCAGATGGTTTGGTAGCCTATGTCAGCGAGGTAGATGGCCGTATTCACAGTAAATTACATCAAACGATTACGGCAACCGGACGATTAAGTAGTACGGAGCCGAATTTGCAAAATATACCGATACGAATGGAAATCGGAAGAGAAATTCGTAAGGTATTTGTACCAAAAGAGAATTATGTCTTTTTAGATGCAGATTATTCTCAAATAGAGTTACGATTATTGGCGCATATGTCTGCTGATGCAAATTTGATTGCAGCATATAATCAGGGAAAAGACATCCACAGAACAACAGCAGCAGAAGTATTTCATGTGCCATTTGAGGAAGTAACAGATTTGCAGAGAAGAAGTGCAAAGGCTGTGAATTTTGGAATTGTATACGGCATAAGTGCGTTTGGCTTGGCAGAAGATTTGGGTATTTCCAGAAAAGAGGCAGAAGGATATATAGAAGAATATTTTGCTAGTTATCCTGGTATTCAAAAATATTTAAAAAAAACAGTTGCTTGTGCCAAGAAAGAAGGTTATGCAATTTCCTTATTGGGAAGACGTCGTCCAATTCCTGAATTACAAGCGACAAATCATATGAAAAAAGCCTTTGGCGAACGTATTGCCATGAATTCACCTATACAGGCTACCGCAGCTGATGTTATAAAAATAGCCATGTTACGAGTGGAAAATAGAATGCGAAAAGAACAATTGCAATCACAATTGCTCTTACAGATTCACGATGAATTATTGGTGGAGACTCATCCAGACGAGATTGAACAGGTGAAATGTATTTTACAAGAGGAAATGGAAAATGTTTTACGATTGTCGGTTCCATTAAAAGTAGAAGTGGAGCAGGGAAAGAACTGGAATGAAGCACATTAAGTAATAAGGGGATGGAGGTGTCAGCATCCGCTATGATTATAATAGGATTGACGGGCGGTGTAGGTTGTGGAAAATCTACTGTCGGAAACAAAATGAAAGAAATATTTTCTGTTAAATTACAGATGACAGATCAAATAGGACATTTGGCTATGGAAGAGGGAACAAGATGTTATGCGGAGATTTGTCGTATTTTTGGAAAAGATATGATAGCTGAGAATGGACAAATTAGAAGGGATAAACTGGCAGAAGTTGTGTTCACAAATCCTGAAAAATTAGAAATACTAAATGGTCTGATTCATCCTTGGGTAATAGAGTATCTGAAAACAGATATTGAGAGAGAGAGAAAAGAGAAACGTTTTCAATTTTATGTGATTGAGAGTGCTATTTTGCTAGAGACAAACCTAGATCGGCTTTGCGATGTGGTTTGGTATGTGAATACAGACAAAGATATTAGGAGAAAACGTTTACAGGATAGCCGTGGCTATTCAGACGAAAAGATTGATGCAATCATGGCACAGCAAAAGGATAGTGCTTGGATCCAAGAACATTGTCAGGTGGAAATCAGAAATAATGCCATTTTAGAGGAGACAATGGAGCAGGTAAAAAAACAACTGCAGATTCTTGGTAATCAATATGAAATGGAGGAATAAGAGTGGAGACAGTTACAGTTTGTCCAGAGCATTTTATATTTGGCTTGGACATAGGAACAAGAAGTATTGTGGGGACAGTAGGATATCGTGAAGGGGAGGAAAATTTTCATGTATTGGGACAAGTGATTAAAATGCATGAAAGTCGAGCTATGTTAGACGGTCAAATCCATGATATTCGTCAAGTGGCAAATACCATTAAAGCAGTAAAAAATGAATTGCAGAAAATGTTAGGATATAAATTAGAAAAAGTTTGTATTGCGGCTGCAGGACGTGTATTGCATACCGTGCAAGTGCGAGCTGAATATCAGTTAGAAATGGAAAAAGTTGTGGATGATGAAGATTTGCACAGCTTGGAATTAGTAGGAATGGAGCAGGCATATGCACATTTAAAGGCAAACACACAATTGGAAACAAGTATGTATTGTGTGGGTTCTACAGTAGTGCATTATTATTTGGATGATTTTCTAATGCTCAATCTTAAAGATCACAAAGGAAAGAAAATTGCCGCAGATATTTTGGCTACCTTTTTACCAAACGAAGTCATCGATTCCTTATACGAGGCAGTAAAACAGGCTGGACTTTCCGTTGCTAATCTTACTTTGGAGCCAATCGCTGCCAGTGAATTAGCAATACCTAAGAATTATCGTTTATTGAATATTGCTTTGGTAGATGTGGGAGCTGGAACCTCAGATATTTCGATCACAAAGGATGGAAGTATTATTGGGTATGGTATGCTTCCAGTTGCTGGTGATGCATTTACGGAAGTATTGGCACAGAAATATCTGGTTGATTTTCAAACTGCAGAAAAGATTAAATTAGATTCTACCAAGAAAAAGAAAGTTTCCTTTAAAGATATCATGGGAATAACACAAAAAGTAGATTCAAAAGAAGTATTAGATACCTTAGAGCAAAAAATTGATCAGGCAACGCAACAATTAGCTGATAAAATAAAAGAACTCAATGGGGGGAATTCTGTAAGTGCCGTGTTTATAGTCGGTGGTGGTGGAAAAATGCCACTATTTCCTAAAAAATTAGCCCAACATCTAGAATTACAAGAAGAACGTGTAGCGGTACGTGGAGACGAAGTATTTCATAATATTTCTTTTGCACAGGAAAAAGTCAAATTGGATTCTACCTTGGTTACGCCAATTGGAATTTGTATGCAGTATTTGGCAAATGCAGATACGTTTGTATTGGTGTCATTAAATGAAAAACAGGTAAAATTATTTGATAACAAACATTTATCGGTTATGGATGCAAGTGTGCAAGTAGGATATCCAAAAGAAAATTTATTTCCAAAACGAGGCAAAGAAATTCGATTTTTTGTCAATCGGGAAGTGCGTGTATTGCCGGGAGGGATTGGCGAAGGTGCGAAAATCTTTGTTAATGGTAATGAAGCCAATCTGCACACAAGAATTGAGGCAAATGATATTATTGTAATAGAACCATCTACCGAAGGAGAAGCTGCAAAAGGAACCATAGGTGAGTTACCGGAGTATAAGAGAAAAGGCGAAATATCTATTACCTTTAATGATAAGCCGATTACATTGCCAAGAGTGACAAAACTTAATGACGCAGTGGCTTTGGAAAATCAGGAAATACAAGAGGGCGATCATATTGAAATTTTAGAATATTATCGTTTAGAAGAAATCATTGATTTGATGGATTTATCTATGCCAACTTATTTTTTGATTAATGGAAAAGAAGCAAGATGGGAAGATCATATTTACAGTGGAAATGATGTGGATTGTGTCTGGGAGCAGGCAAAACAAGAGTCAACACAGGCCAGTGAATACGTGCCGGAGATGGTAGTAGAGAGCAAGGCAGAAGAAGAAAATATGGTACTTTCTGATGGAGTGGAACAAGATTTGACTTCTGCTGTAAATGATATAGAAAATACAGTAGAGGACGAAAATAATGAAAAACCGGAGAACCTGCAAACACAGGAAGATGCTTTGAAAATAGATGAGCAGGAAGCTACGCCTGTTTTGGAAGATGGGGGAATACATAATTTGCAGGTAACTGTTAACGGAGAGAATGTGGTTTTAACCGGAAAAGCAAATTATACTTTTGTAAATGTATTGGATGTATATCCTTTTGATACCAGTGTAGTAGGTGGAAGCGTTGTTGTGACAAAAATCAATGGCGAAGATTCTAATTTTTCAGCACCGATTCAAAATGGAGATGCCATTGAACTATATTGGAAAGAATAGTTTTCTGATATGGGTTGCGAATTTGATGGGATATATGGATTGGTAGAGTGCACTATGTTGGAAAGAATGGCTTTCTGATACAAAACTGAAAATGTTGCAAATTTAGAGAAAATGGGACTGCGCTACATTGGAGAGAATGGTTTTCTGATACGGTCATTGAGAAACGAAATAAGTAGGAACGTAAATGGAACAATATTTGGAAAAATAGTTTTGTGATACCCTTGCGCAAAAGTATAAGATATATTACAATGGGGAAAGCGAACAAGTAAGAAAAAGCCTCAGGTGATGGTAAATTCTTTTTGTTTCTTGTAGATACAATGCGTGAAATGAACATGTTAGAAAAGAGGTATTGTTTTGAAGTTATGCAGTATTTCAAGCGGAAGTGATGGAAATTGTATATATGTTGGCGGTAAAAATGCCAATGTATTGGTAGATGCAGGAATCAGTGGTAAGAAAATTGAAGCAGGATTAAAAGAAATAGATGTCAATCCGGAGACTTTAGACGGAATTTTTGTTACCCATGAACATACGGATCATATCAAGTCAGTTGGCGTGATGGCTCGCAGGTATCAGATTCCTATCTATTCTACTGTAGAGACCATCTATGCTATGTTACATACAAAAAATATTGGAAGAATACCGGAAACATTGTTACATGATGTGCAGATTGATGAAAAAATCATGATTAAGGATTTCATGATTACCCCTTTTTCTATTTCCCATGATGCAGTGAATCCAGTGGCATATACCTTTGAAGAAGATGGACATAAAATGGGGCTGGCGACGGATTTAGGAACATATGATGCTTAT
>JAFORL010000205.1 GCA_017393285.1 Lachnospiraceae bacterium | reverse complement strand
TTTTTGTACAGAAAAAAATAAAGCAGTATGAAAGTATATTACCCCTCTGAAACATATTTGGAAGGACATTTTCATGCAGCCGGAAATACCATCTCTCGGTTTGCAGGCAAATTCCTTAACTATAATTATAGTATATAGGAAGCTGAATAAAGCAAAAACAAAGGATGCTTTATTCGCTGTACCCTAATTTGACTATTCAGCACAAGATGTTATGACTATGCTACACTTATGGTTCGTTTGTTAGAGAAAATAAACAAAGAAAAAGCTTGAAAAATAAAGGTTTTTAGGCTGAACATGATAGAAAGGGACAATAGAAGGAGAACGTATGAAAAAGATAAAATGGTTACAGGAGGAGGGAGAAAAAGGCTCGCTGACAGTGGAAGCAGCCTTGATTTTCCCTTGGTTGTTTGGTTGTTTTTTGGTCTTTTTGTATTTTTTTCAAGTGATGTTTTTGCATGAAAAAATAAGCTTGGGCTTGCAGGAAACAGCCAAATCATTTTCTAAATATGCCTATGTCTATGATTTGGCTATGCAGGATGGGGAAGGTCAGACTGGAAGCTCTCATGATTCTGGTAGACAAGCTTCTGGGGACCCCCCTACCAATCGGGAAACGACCGGTAATGCAGAAGGCGTGGTGACTAATTTATGTAATCGGGCAATGTTGACACAACAGATGCAGGCCTATATACCCTTGGAGAGTATTGCCTCATCTTGTGTGAAATATGGTGCCTTAGGGATGGATTATGGAATACAGGCATACCGTGAAGAAAAAGAGATTTGTTTGCAGGCCAAATATCAGGTAAAATTTCCAGTATTTAGCTTTGTTCTGCCTTCCTATCAGATGGTTCAAAAAGCAAAGACCAGAGCTTTTGTAGGAACCTACAAAATTGGACCGGGGGATGCACAGGAGGAAGAAATGGTGTATGTGACGGCAAATGGTTCTGTGTATCATACCGATTTGTCTTGTAGACATTTGCGCTTGCATATCAGCAGTATTCCTTATAGCCAAGTGGGAGAGAGAAGAAGTGTCAGTGGTGCAAGATATTATTTATGTGAGCGATGTGCCAGAAATCAGAATATAGCTGCAGATACTACGGTGTATATTACCCCGCAAGGAAATCGTATACATACCAGTTTGTCTTGTCCGGGATTGAGCAGATATGTGCGGGAGATTCCAAGGTCTGAGGCAGAGCGCTTATATCCGCCTTGTAGAAATTGTGGAGGAAATTAGAATAGAGTTATATTAAAATTCAGAAGGGCAAGCACACAAATCGTAGTTAATATACAATTTTGCTGGGCAAGTACACAAATCGCAGTTAATTTACAATATTGCTGGGCAAGTACACAAATGGCAGTTACTTTAAAATTCTGCAAATTAAGTACAAAAACTGTAGCTTAGCCTTGCAGGAATCTTGTAGCAAGTGCAGGGTTCTAAATGCAATTTAGAAACACTTTGAAAGCTGAACAGGAAGGAGTGAGTTGGTTACTGCAGGCTTTTATGTAGAATGTGCAGTGACGGTACATATTTGAAAAAATTAGGAAGAAGAATAAAAAGATGGCTTTGGCAGTTTTACATAAAAGAAGAGGGAAGTATGACAGTGGAAATGGCAGGGTTATTTCCTATCATCTTTTTCTTTTTATGTGCCATTATTTGTGTTGCATTTTATTTTCAAGATCATACCAAGGCGCAAGCAATTGTAGATAAAATGGCGGTTGATCAAGCTGTATGTATAAAAGAACACAGACCATTAGAGGAAACGCCAACTTATGAACATGTAAAAGATATTGGGGTTTTTTATTATTTTGAAAATACAAATCAACAAAATGCTTTATTAGAACAAAAAGTAAAAGAAAAATTGAATCGTAGCTTATTCATGAGTCGTGTGACACAGGTTGAAACAGAAACCTCATATTTAAAAATCACAGTCAAGGCAAAAATCGAATCCAAACTGCCAGTCGGTGTCATAAGGGAATTTTTGCCTGATAATACGGTTAGTTATACGGCATATGCCTCCGTTCCGGTACATGCGCCAGCAGAATTTGTCAGAGTGTATGACCAAATCCATGGTTATATAGAAAATACCAGTGTGTATGGAAATATTGTCAGAAGATTACGGGAAGTAAAAAACGCAGATTCACGGTAATGGATGTAATGTTGTATGCAATATTATCTAATTCATTTTCATATACTAGGGGGTCAGAAGCTTAAAATAATGCTACCACAATCCTACTTGACTTTAGACGGAGGGAAATGAGGGCTGATTATATATAGGGGCAGGGACTGCCCGAATTTTCGCCTGTGAAGATAGTAGGTTACGAGGTCGGCGAAGTAGGAAGCCCATTTGATACAGAAAATAGGTGGTTTATATGTTGGTCTACTTTATGAATGGAATGCGTGGACGGGTTATATTTTAGGAAAGGAAGACAGGTTATATTTTAGGAAGGGAAGAAAGTATGGTTAAAATTTTTGTGATGGAAAGGAAAAGAGATGGAAAATAGCAAATTACCAAAATTATTCTTAGAGCATGATATCCAAAAGAATTATTTGATTGTGGAAGGAAATGAAACTTGCAATTATATGGTTAAAATGCTGACGGATACAAAAGTGCAGGGGTTGTTGGAATTAGAAGTACGTAAATTTGATAATCAATATCGGTATTATTATGATATTACAGGAAAAGAAAGTGTGGCACAAAGAAGTAAAAAAGAAAAATGGAAACGAGATGCCTTAGAAAATTTGTTTGCACAGATCTTACAGTGTCTTAGTCATGCAAAAGAATATTTATTAGATGCCAACCATTTTTTGTTAGATCCCCAATATATATTTGTTGATGGAGAAGAGACAGGTGTACATATTTGTTATACCTGGGAATATGAAAAAGATATCAATTTACAATGTATGGAATTGTTTTCTTACTTTATGAATGAGGTGGATTATGATGACAAAGAAGCAGTAGAAATGGTATATAAACTTTATCATGCCAGTAGAGATGAACAGTGCACCTTGCAGTCTTTGTGGGGAGCGCTTTCAACGAGGGTGGCAATGTCAGCAGAAGAGAAAATAGAAAATGATATCGTAGAGAAAAAAACAGGATTGGAGCTTGCCGGTCAATTTTTGAAAGGAACGTCGGGAAGTAGAGAAAAGAAAAAGATAGTAGAACCAAATTTGAAAAACGAAGGTAGAAATGACAGAAAAAGTCTGTTGCCAACATTGAAATTTGAGGGGGAACAGGAGAAAAAAATTGTGTTACCTTCTTTGAAATTAAACAGAAATAAGGATAGAAAAGTAGCAGAACCAAGACTGACATTGGAAAATAAAACAGGAAGAAAAGCTACAGAACCAAGACTGACATTGGAAAATAAAACAGGAAGAAAAGCTACAGAATCAAGACTGAC
>JAFORL010000036.1 GCA_017393285.1 Lachnospiraceae bacterium | reverse complement strand
TTTTTTGTGTAATAGGAAATTGCGATGCAATTTCCTATTACACAAAAAACGCTCCGCGAGGATGCGCAGACCGCGGAGATGGAGTTAATTGCTGCGCAATACCGCGGTCGCGCTAGAGTTTTGCAAGCAAAACTCTTTGTTCTGCAATAGGAAATTGCGATGCAATTTCCTAATTGTTTTTGTTTATGCTATTCTACTGTGCAACCTATAAAGCTTGCAGATGGATATTTTTTTCTAGCATACGATTGGCAATGCAGTAGTGAAATGTAATATAGATGTAATAATACTTTAAAATAATAGAAAGAGAAATAAAATGATTTTATGATAGAATAGAAAGATAAAGCATTTCTAAGGAAACTTGCCATAGGCTTGTTACATGTTGATCTGAAATAAAGGCTTTGCGCAGACAGGAATGTAGCGTACAAGTTTTGCAAGCCAGTTATGTATGCACTAGGAGGGAATAGAAATGAACAATAAGAGTATAAAAAAAAGCATAGGACTGACGATGGCTATCCTATTGATTGTGTCTGGTGGAACAACAACGCCAAGATTACAGGCTATGTCTGGAAAAACAGCAATGCCAAAAATGCAGGCTATATTTGGGAAAACAGCAATGCCAAGATTACAGGCTATGTCTGGAAAAACAGCAATGCCAAAAATGCAGGCTATGTCTGGAAAAACAGCAATGTCCAAATTGCAAGTTATGTCTGGGGAAACTGCAATGTTCAAATTGCAGGATACAAAACAAGGTGTTAGTCTAGGAGAAGAAAGTAGGGTTACTACAGACCAGCAGACAGCAACCAATCATCCCACAGCAAGAGAAAAGTTGTTTCCTTATATTCATACAGTAACGGAAAGTGTGGTAGAAACACATAACGTTGGGAAAAATAATTATTATAGATGGGCATCTCCTGTAAAATCCTATTTAAAGAAATTGGAAAATGGCGATTTGCAGCGGGTGGAAGCGATAGATGGACAGGTTGTAGTGGAAGTGTTTGATACAGAGAAACAGTTGCTGCGTCAAAGAAAAATTCCTTATGAACTGCCTATATTTGGTGGCTATTATGCTGGAGCAGAGTATCAATTTCTGGTATTTGGGCAGGAAAATGATTTAGAAGAGTATGATAAGGAAATTATGCGGGTTGTAAAGTATGATAAAGAGTGGAACCGCTTGGGGGAGGCTTCTGTGTGCGGTGCAAATACTACAAAACCCTTTGAAGCTGGAAGTCTCAGGATGGCAGAAGAAAATGGAAATCTTTTTATTCATACCTGTCATCAGATGTATACGTCTGGAGATGGGCTAAGGCATCAGGCAAATATGTCCTATGTATTTGCAGAGGAAGCTATGGTGGAAAAGAAGTCCTCGTATGGAGTTTCCAATATAGGAACTGGATATGTCAGTCACTCCTTTAACCAATTTTTAATTGCTGAGGAGGGCATTTTGTATCGTGTGGATCATGGAGATGCTTATCCTAGAGCGATTGTCATTTCAAAGTGTAATCAGTCAAATACAAGCGATTGCAAATACGAACAGGTTATGTCTATACAAGGTGATACTGGTGATAACATCACCAAGGTATCCATTGGCGGTTTTGAAAAGGTTGGAAACCATTTAATCGTGGCAGGTAATTCCAGTACACAGGAAACAGAGGAAGCTTGGAATACAGATAAAAAAAGAAATATTTTTCTGACTATTACAAAGGTAGATAAAGTAGGAAATCAAAGTAACCAAAGTCAATCAAAAGATGGAAGTCAAAGCGAGAATACAAAGACCCTTTGGTTGACAGACTATAGTGCAACAGATGGCATTACAGTAAAGACACCACATCTTGTAAAGGCATCAGAAAATCTCTTGTATGTTCTGTGGGAAGAAGAAAAGAAGGAGACCCAAAGTACAAGTGTAAAAATAGTGGGCGTCAATGCACAGGGGGAAGCGGTGACCGAAGAGGCAAGTATTTTCGGAAGATTGTCAGATTGTAAACCAATCTATGACAGTAATGGAACGCTGACTTGGTATACATCTTATGATGCAGATAAAGCTTCTGATTATGATTGGGATGAGTATTACAATTTCTTGCATGTTGACAAAGAAGAGAAGGCATTCAATTTTTATGAAATTGATGTAAGTAGATTGAAAGACTATCAGTGGCAGGGAGCAATTGATTTTTCAAAGGTAGAGTTCAGCCTTGACAAAACAGAATATGTGTATCAGCCGGAACAGGAGACGATACCTGGCATTACGGCCCGATATCAAGACTCTTATTTAGAAGAGGGGAAAGACTATAAGGTTAGTTATGAAAATAATGAAAAGCCTGGATATGCAAAGGCTACCATTACAGGTATGGGATGTTTTCAAGGAAAAAAAGAGTTACAGTTTACCATTAAACCTTATGACATTTCAGGATACACATTGATTGTGACACCGGCAGCAATTAGCTATGATGGGCAATATCATATCCCAAAATGTTATATTACGGATGGAAAGGAAAAGGTAGAGATTGATGGCGTCTATGAAAACAATTACCAGTGGCTTGCAGGTACCCATACGGTTACTTTTTCTGCCATTGTAAGTCATGGATATAAAGGCACTTTGACTGCTACTTATGAAATCCTACCAAGGGACATTACACAAACAAATATAACATTTCGTGATACGGACTTTTATTATACAGGGCAGGAAGTCAAAGCCTTCCTGTATGTGAAAGACCAAGGGCATTGGTTATATGAAGGTTCAGATTATACACTCACATATGAAAATAATATTGCAGTTGGAACGGCACAAGTAACCGTTACCGGTATAGGCAATTACAGAGGATCGGTTACCATGCCTTATACAATCCAAGAGAGGAATCAACAAAATCCATCTCCAGTGCCAACCAGACAGTCCTCTGATGGTACCACAACGAGTCCGGTCATCAGACCTTCTACAACCACAAGAGTAACGAAGAGTCAGACCTTAGAAGTAGCGTCAGATTCTGAGAGTATAGCAACAAGCACTAGGGAAGAAAAATGGGACGATGATGACACCTACACTAGCGTTGATACAACGACAGCTATAAAGACATTTTATCTGAAAGAGAAAGTGAAGTCGATTAAAAAAGGTAAGACCTATAAGCTTAAGGCAAAGAATGCCAAGGGTAAGCTTACCTACAAGAGTAATAAGAAAAAAATCGCTACCGTAAATAAAAAGGGTGTTGTAAAAGCGAAGAAAAAAGGAAAAGCGATTATTACGGTTACGGATACGGGATCAGGTATCAAGCGTACCTGTGAGATTTATGTCACCAATAAGGTTACCCAGAGCCAAGCCAGAGATTCTATTTTAGGATTAAAGAAAAAATATCCCGAGGGCAAGAGTTGGACAAATGCCAACACTTATTACTGGACAGCAATGAATACGATGGGTGGAGGCTGCTATGCATTTGCCGCAATCTGTTCCGATCAGGCATTTGGCAAGATGGCTCCTGTAAAGACCCATAAGAATTTCTCCAAGATTAAAGTCGGCGACCATATTCGAACCACAGGTCATTCCGTCGTAGTACTTTATAAAAATGGAAACACACTGACAGTCTGTGAGGGTAATTATAACGGCAGCATACATTGGGGCAGAAAGGTGACAAAAGCCGAGTTGGAGTGTGAGACATTCTGCGTTATGACCAGGTATTAAATGATACAAGGAAGAGTAATAAAAGGAACAGTTATGACGATGGAAAAAGCTTTTCAGTTGGACCTGCGTTAGAAAAGATGAAATTAATCGCTTACGCAAAGAATTAGCCGAGGTAAAAAAGGAAAATGAATTCCTAATACCCCAAGGGCACCTAGAAAAAGCAGCGACATTCTTTGCGAAGGAAATCGATTAGCGCAGTACCAGTTTATTCAAAAACACTCTCCAGAATTAATATACCACGAGAACGATGGAGTTCCTGGGTATTGAATGATGCGTAATTATCTGGTTCTGGAAAATATAATTTACTCATATACTATAATTTTTAAGTATATGCACGAACTAGGCTTACAATCTATTGTCAGACGTAAAAAACCAGAATACAAAAAGGGAAAAGCCAACAAAGTATTTCCTAATTTAGTCAATCGAGAATTTAATGTAACAGAACCAAACAAAGTATGGTGTACTGATTTTACATATATGACAAGACCAAACGGTTCCATGCGCTATAATTGTTCAATTATTGACCTTTTTGATTGCAGTGCCGTTGCTACATTAAATGGATCAAATATAACTGCAGAATTAGCAATAGCAACGCTTCAGAAAGCACTAGACGTACATAAACCAGGAAAATGAATAATTCTGCATTCAGACCAAGGAAGCCAGTATACATCAAAAGAATTCAATGAATTCTGTGAAAAAAATCATGTGCAACAAAGTATGAGTCGTGCTGGATGTCCTTATGACAATGCTCCAATGGAGCGATTTTACAACACATTCAAAAATGAATTCTACTATCTTTATTCATTCACATCAGATGTAGAGCTAGATCAGAAGACTTTAGAATTCATTTATGGAAAATATAATCATAAAAGACCACATACACATAATGGTGGTCGCACTCCTCATGCAGTTCGTTATGCTGCATAGAGGAAACTATCACAAAGTGTTACAATTTTGCTTGACAACAACAAATTGGGAAGGATAGAAATATGTGAAAATGTTGAGCCATTTATATATGAGTAGAGTACATAGTTGGGGAGTGTAGAGAATGGATAAAAATAAATGGGATATAGTAGAAAAACAACAGTACGGTGCAGTGAATGCAGGGGTGTCACAGGAAGAATGGATCAAGCCTAAATCAGACAAAGTGGTATTATATCATTTGAAAAAAGAAAAATTGAAAGCCTATATAGTGGGATGTATAATTCTATTTCTTATTGTTATTGGTGGTACGATAGGAGTATTGCAAATGCAAACGGTATCCTTTGAACAATTATCTGGATTAAAATACGATATAGGAAAATATGTAGTGGGGGATGTTACGTTTCGAACGAAGATGGTAAAGACAGAGTTTGGTTTACGACGTGGCGTAGATAGAAAATTAAAAAAATGGAAATATTATGTGGGACTTCAGTATGGAGAAAATAATAAGTATATATTAATGTTAGTGGATAAAGAATATTATGAAAAGTTGAAATCTTTGCCTGAAATCAATCCTAGTGAGGTAGAAACATACCAATCACAAGAAGGGGATAGTTTAAGGATAGAAGGTAAAGTGATGAACATGGATACAATACCAAATTATCTTGAGTATTGGCGGGAAGTAGTGGGAATCACAGAGGATGAGTTGAAAGATGAGAAAGGAAATTTTGTGGAGAATTATGAAGAAAAAGATGTAGAACTATTAAGCAAAAAAATGACTATAATAGAAT
>JAFORL010000035.1 GCA_017393285.1 Lachnospiraceae bacterium | reverse complement strand
TCCATACCATTTTCCACTTCATAACAGACAACTGCCTTATTATGACCGTACTTTAAAGCAATTGTTTTTCTCATAAGAATATCCTCCACCTGATAAGTAAAGGTGGGCAATATATCCAATGAAAACTCATTCAAATATGCATATCCATTTTTCTCATATCCCACATAAAGCTGTGCGGCTAAATCATACACTTTTCCCCCGACATGAATCACTTCCCACACATTAGAAAGGACTGTATATCGGTCTGCCGGCGGATTTAATGCTACCGTAAGATATCCGTTATGTATTCGGTTGGATGCGCCGATAATGGTACTATTCGAAAGGCCACCAATCCCATTTGTCAAAATCCATTCTCTTTCTAAACCTTCCTTTAATGTACGGAAGGCATTTCTTCCAATCACATATTTTCTACTCATAAACTGTCTCTTCCCCTCTCTGTCTGCTTGTTTTTTTCTATAAGGATATACCTGGAATCTGCGATTATCCTCAATTTCAAAACTTATTTTTTGAATCTCTCAAGCATTTTCCACAAAAAAAATAATATAAGGTACATTATACCTATAAATAGAATAATCATCAATTCATTTCTTGAAATTTCCTTTCGTAAAAAAATCTGAACAAAGAGTTTTGCTTGCAAAACTCTAGCGCGACCGCGGTATTGCGCAGCAATTAACTCCATCTCCGCGGTCTGCGCATCCTCGGGTCGCGTTTTTTATGTAATAGGAAATTGCATCGCAATTTCCTATTACACAAAAAAAGACGTTGCAATCTACAACGTCTTTTCCTATTCTAACTTTAAAAGTAAACGCACCTTTCATTAGGATGATGCCAGCAAGCTGAAATATGGGTTTACTTAAAATGCTTTTGATTGACTTTCAAACGATTCATAGCTTTATTGAGTGCAACCTGCGTATGATAATATTCCATAATACTCTGCTTCTGACGAAGTTTTTCTTCTGCACGCGCACGCGCTTCCTCTGCACGTTTGATATCAATTTCTTCCGGTCGCTCTACCGTATCTGCAATCAAAACAACACGATCACCTGAAATTTCCGCATAGCCATCACTGATGGCAGCAAAATTCCACTCTCCATCAATCTTATATTTCAACTCCCCTGCATTCACACAAGTAACCGTTCTTTCATGATGAGCCAAAACACCTTGTTGTCCATCAATCCCAGGGAATATTAAACTTTCGCATGGACCAGTGTAGAATACACGATCACTGGCAATAATCTCAAGTTCGAATGTCTTTACCATATTGCCTCCTATCTGCTTACTCTGCAAGCTCCATTTCTTTTGCCTTACGTTTTACGTCTTCAATTGTACCAACCATCATAAACGCTGCTTCCGGATATTCGTCCATCTCTCCATCAAGAATAGCTTTAAATCCGGCAATGGTATCTTTCAAAGTAACAAAACGTCCCGGAATACTGGTAAATTGTTCTCCTACGAAGAATGGTTGTGATAAGAACTTCTGAATCTTTCTTGCACGATAAACGGCAATCTTATCATTTTCATCTAATTCTTCCATACCAAGAATAGCAATAATATCCTGTAATTCTTTGTATTTTTGTAACAATTCCTGTACACGACGTGCAACGGTATAATGTTCTTCACCCACAACATCCGGTTCCAGGATACGAGAAGTGGATTCCAACGGATCCACAGCCGGATAAATTCCCTGCTCAACAATCTTTCTGGAAAGTACTGTTGTGGCATCCAAATGGGCAAAGGTATTTGCTGGTGCCGGGTCAGTCAAGTCATCAGCTGGCACATATACTGCCTGAACAGAAGTGATAGAACCGTTCTTGGTAGAAGTGATCCTTTCCTGTAACTCTCCTACTTCATTTGCCAAAGTTGGCTGATAACCAACGGCTGATGGCATACGACCTAACAAGGCTGATACCTCTGAACCTGCCTGTACATAACGGAAAATGTTATCAATAAACAATAACACGTCTTGATTTTCTTTATCACGGAAATACTCAGCCATGGTAAGACCTGTCTGTGCTACACGCATACGTGCTCCAGGTGGCTCATTCATCTGACCAAACACTAAGGCTGTCTTTTTGATTACCCCAGAATCTGTCATTTCATGCCATAAGTCATTTCCCTCACGAGAGCGCTCTCCTACACCGGTAAAAATAGAATATCCACCATGCTCAGTTGCGACGTTACGAATCAACTCCTGAATAAGTACGGTTTTACCTACACCGGCACCACCGAACAAACCAATCTTACCACCCTTTGCGTAAGGTGCCAAAAGGTCAATAACCTTAATTCCGGTTTCCAAAATTTCAACCACAGGACTCTGATCTTCAAATGTAGGTGGCTTTCTATGAATCTCCCATTTTTCTTCTGAATCCACTGGACCTGCATGGTCAATTGGATCTCCTAATACATTAAACATACGTCCTAGTGTCTTCTCACCCACAGGAACTTTAATACAAGCTCCTGTAGCAGTTACTTCCATACCTTTTGCAAGGCCTTCGCTGGAAGCCAGTAAGATACAACGCACTACATTATTTCCTATATGACTGGAAACTTCCATTACAAGACGCTTACCATCAAGATTAACTTCAAGGGCATCTCTGATCATTGGTAATTTCCCATTCTCAAATTCTACATCAACTACGGGTCCTAAAACCTGTACGATTTTACCTTGTTCCATACTTGTAGAATCTCCTTTCTGTTTATTTCTTTCTACCGAAATCTTAATTCTGCTTTTGCTTTTTCAATGCTTTTGCTCCAGCAGCAACCTCAGTAATCTCCTGCGTAATGGCGCCCTGACGTGCTCTATTATACATCAAATCTAAATCATGAAGCATCTCTTTTGCACTTTTCGTTGCAGCTTCCATCGCCACCATACGATCATTTTGCTCACTGGAAAAAGATTCCACCATACAACCAAAAATCAATCCCTTCATATAGTTAGGAACCAATTGCTGCATAACAACTTCTGCAGATGGTGCAAACTTCGCATGGGGTGCTCCCGCTTTACGTCTTTCAAATTTACGACGTTCCAAAGGAAGAACCTTCATGACTACAGGTTCAGATTTGATTGGTGTCACCATCTTGGTATATACAATATAAACATCATCCAAGTGTCCTTCTACAAACATATTTTGCAGCGTCTCCGCAATATCTCTTGCTCGGTACATCGTTGGATTCTGTGCGGTATACATAAACTCACAATCAACGGTAACGCCCTTACGCAAAAAATACTGTCTTCCCACCTGTCCAATGACAAATAACATTGTATTATGCGATTTATGCTTCGCCATTTCCTCTTCTGCAGCTTTGATTACATTGTGATTGTAGGAGCCTGCCAGACCCTTATCTGCAGTGATTACAAGATATCCAATTTTACGATTCTCCTCAGGAATTTCCTCTCTTCTTGCGAAGTAAGGCATCTGATGCATATGGGGTGCATAAAATAAAATATCATGAATGGTTTCCTGAAGCTTATTAAAATATGGTTCGGTAGCAAGCAAAGTCTTTCTCGCCTTCTTTAATTTAGAAGAGGAGATCAAATACATGGCATTGGTAATCTTCATAATGTCCTGTATGCCTTTGATTCGATTACGAATCTCTCTCATATTTGCCATAATCCTGCCTCCATACTAACGCTAAACATAGCCAGACCCAATTGTTCTGCTACTTAGCTCTGTCATTATTTTTTATATTCTTTGACAGCATTGATAATCTGCGAAATCGTATCATCATCCAACACTTTTTCTTTGTTAATCTTATCTATCAAAGCTGACTGTTTTGCTTCAAAATAATCCAGCATATCGTTTACAAATGCTTTCACTTGTTTTGGTTCCACATCTAACAACAATTTATTATTTGCTGCAACCAAAATGATAACCTGTTGATGTAATGACAATGGCTTGGTAAGTGGCTGTTTTAATAATTCCATCAAAATCTTTCCATGCGTTAACAATTCTTTTGTATTGTTATCCAACTCAGAACTAAATTGTGTAAATACTTCCATTTCACGATACTGTGCCAAATCAATACGAAGACTACCGGAAGCCTTTTTCATTGCTTTTGTCTGGGCAGCACCACCTACACGGGATACAGAAAGTCCCACGTTAACGGCTGGTCTCTGACCTGCAAAAAACAATTCACTTTCCAAGAAAATCTGTCCGTCTGTAATAGAAATTACATTCGTAGGAATATATGCGGAAACGTCTCCTGCCTGTGTTTCGATAATTGGAAGGGCTGTAATAGAGCCACCGCCATGTTCATCGTCCATACGACAAGAACGCTCTAATAATCTGGAATGTAAGTAGAATACGTCTCCCGGATAAGCCTCACGACCTGGAGAACGCTCTAACAATAATGACATTGTACGATAAGCAACTGCGTGCTTTGACAAATCATCATAAACAATCAATACATCTTTTCCTTGCTCCATAAAATACTCTGCAATCGCTGTACCTGAATATGGGGCAATATATTGCAATGACGCAAGATCACTGGCTGTAGAGTTTACAACGATGGTATAATCCATTGCACCATTCTTAGACAAAGTGGATACCAATTTTGCAACCGTAGAAGCCTTCTGCCCGATTGCAACATAAATACAAATCACATCTTGTCCTTTTTGGTTAATAATGGTATCAATCGCAATAGAAGTCTTACCTGTCTGACGGTCACCGATGATCAACTCACGTTGTCCACGACCAATTGGAAACATTGAGTCAATTGCTAAAATTCCTGTCTGCATAGGTGTACTTACTGATTTACGCTCACATACACCAGCCGCTTCTCTTTCGATGGGATAAAATGCATCTGCCGGAATATCTCCTTTTCCGTCAATTGGACTACCTAACGAATCTACTACACGACCAAGCATCTGCTCTGAAACAGGAACACCTGCTCTTTTCTTTGTACGAACCACCTTACTTCCTTCAGTAATTCCATGGTCAGAACCCAATAATACACAACTAATACTCTTCATTTCCAAGTTCTGAACCATACCACGGACACCTGTTTCAAACTCCACAAGCTCCCCGTATTTTGCTTCATCTAAGCCATATACCGTAACGATACCATCACTGATATTCGTCACTTTACCAGTTTCTTTCACAACTGTTTTTAAATCGAAATCTTCAATTTCACTCTTCAATACGGAAATAATCTCATCCTGATTAAAGCTAGCCAATTGCTTCACCTACCTTCTGGCAAAAGTTTTTTTCATCTCTTCTAAGGTACCCTTAAAACTCTTATCATATTCTGTATTCTTTACAATAAGCACCATACCGCCAATGAGACTCTCATCTTTTATTAGTTCCAGACGAACTCCTGCCTTATTATATTTTTTACAAATCATATCTTTTACATTTTCAATATCCTGGTCATCTAATTCCATGGCATAACGCAAACTTGCCTTCACAATATTTTGCTTTTCCAAATGCAATTCTTCGTATGCCTCAAAAATATCTGACCAAAGATTTATGACATGGTGATTGCAAAGCAGCCTCATAAATTTCCACATGCTTTCTGGGCACAATGCCTCAACCACTCTCAACTTTTCCTCTGGTTTCACCAAAGGATTCGCCAGACTTTCTCTTAAAATTTCTGACTCCGAAAGCAAGGTATTAACCTTTAATACATCTGCTTCCTCAATATTCATATCACACAAAACCGTAGCAAAATTTAAGGCTCTTTGTGTAATCATTCGGAACCACCTGCCTCCTGCAAGAAGTCTCCTATCAACTTCTTATTATCAGCAGCATCCACATTCTTCTGCATAACCTTTTGGGCAGCCAGCAAAGCGATACCGGCAATTTCTGACTGTGCCTGTTCCATAGATTTCTTCTTCTCAAGTGCAATAGAACGATTTGCCTCTTCCATAATACGAGCTGCTTCAGTATGGGATTCCTCAATCTTTTTATTGTATTCAATCTGTGCACGCTCTTTTGCTTCTTTAATGATTTGCACAGATTCCTGATCAGCTTCATTGAGTTTTTTCTCATATTGATGCTTCATCGTAGCTGCTTCTTCTTTGCTTTTTTCAGCTTCAGCAAGGTTGTCACCAATCAACTGCTGACGTTCTTCTAAGACTGCATTGACTTTATCAAAAAGAAAAATCTTAAAGAACACAGCAAGAATTGCAATATTGATGATGGTGAATAAAATTCCCCAATCCAGTACCAATACTCTTGGTGTCGACACTTCCAATACTGCCATAGCATAATTCATGATTTTCACACTCCTTTTCTTTCATCAAACCGAAATTTGATGTACATGCATGCTCAATTATTTTAAGAAAAGAAGGATTAAAATTGCGATAACGAAGCCGTATACGGCTGTTGCTTCTGCAAGGGCACAACCAATAAGAAGAGAAGAACGAATGTTACCTGCTGCTTCTGGTTGTCTAGCGATTGCTTCTGTTGCTTTTGATGTAGCCAAACCAATACCAATTCCTGCTCCAATACCAGTTAATGCTGCAATAGCAGCTCCTAATGCGATAATTCCTGTTGCCATAATTTTACCTCTTTCCGCGCCTTGCGCTATTATTTTATTTTTTTACTATTCTTCCATCTCCATCTTTTCCTGCATAAACAGGGATGTTAAGAAGACAAATACATAAGCCTGGATAATTCCATCAAATACGTCAAAATACATACTAAATGGCAATGGTACACCCACCGGAATGTTAATCTTAATTAACTCCATAATAATATGTGCTCCCAATACGTTACCAAATAGTCGCATACATAACGATAAAGGACGAATACCTACTTCCAAAATGTTAATCGGAAGCAATAATGGCATAGGTTCCATGAAACTCTTCAACCAACCTATCACGCCTTTCCTATGAATACCAGACCATTCAATGAGACAAATGCTCATAAGTGCAAGTGCAGCTGTCACTCGCAAGTCTTTCGTCGGTGGTTCCAAACCGAACAAACCACTTATGTTGGCAAAGACGATATAAATCATTACCGTCCCCAAAAATGGAATGTAGCCCTTTCCTTCCTCACCGAGAATTCCTCCAAAGAAGTTATTGATGAACTGTACAATAGCCTCCACCACCAACTGTACCTTACTGGTCGGTACTACTTTTAAGTTTCTTACAAAAACCAAAGTTAATACCATAAGCACAGCCATAATAATCCAAGAATAAATGACTGCATTGGGAATGGAAATGCCACCTATGGATCTACTACCGCAGTCCATGGATTCCATCAGTTCTTCAACAAACTCGTCCATGAAGCTCACCTCCTGACTTCAGATTTTCCACTGACTCCACATACGCTACCATATTTCATATTTTGCAACCCTTTTCTTCCTTTCATTCATAAAATACCCATGCCCATCATAAACTGTATAAAAGCTACATACCATAGCTGGTCAGCTTATGTTGATTCGATATCTGACAAAGGAAACTGTTACCACGCAAAATGCTGCCTGCAAAATATAAAAATGATGTACAAAAAGACAATAGAACACAAAAAGCAGCCTTCTTATTTCTTCATCGAATTCAGAAAGCTAACTTTATCCCATCATACACCTATTTTTCGCAAATTTCCACACAAATACAAGTAAATTTCTATTTTTGTGAAACATTAAATCGCACTTTATCAATTGCAAGAACGTCTTTGTTAAATTATACAAATTTAATCAAAAAAATCATAGTTTTTTTACCTATATTGCCTAGAATTATATGACATTTTTTTGAAAAAAAACGTGATGTTTTACTTGACGTACAAGCATTTTTTCACTGTTTCAAAATTCTTTGTATATGCTATAAAATCTGTATCTGACACTTTATACCTTCAGTCTGCAAACAGTCATAGACTCTTTGATTTATCTCATCCGGAGATTACAACTCTAACGGAGATAAATACGCTGCGCCAAGTCACATAGGACGAGACTTGACCTATTCTCCTCGGCTGGTAATCATAGTTCAACCAAGTCCTTCCTAAAGTGCCAGATACACAGAAAAAAATAAAAAGAATGGCTGGTAACTTTATTTTTTTTGCAAGTTTTTTCTTTCTTATGTGTATAAGTATATGGTTAATTGTTCTTAATGACAGTTTTTCATGTAGTGGGAGTTTTTTGCGCGAAAGAGAAGGAAACGTTTCCCTGCATACATAATATACAAAGGCGCTGTATTCCATCCGGATTGCAACCCTTTCCGATTAAAAAATAAGAAATGGTGGTATAAAAATGACTTCAGCAATTTTAGGAACCGGAAAATGTTTACCAAAAAAAATCGTAACCAATGATGATTTATCACAAATTGTAGATACAAATGATGCATGGATTCGGGAACGTACGGGAATTCAAACACGTCACCTGGCCACATCTGAAACCACAGAAACCTTATCCATTGAGGCTGCAAAACAAGCCTTAGAAGCTGCACAGATTGCACCGGAGAATTTGGGGTTAATTATTGTGGCTACTTTGACACCAGACGGGAGCATGCCAAACACCGCTTGCAAGGTACAAGCAGCAATTGGTGCCAAAAATGCCATGTGTTATGAAATCAATGCAGCTTGTTCTGGATTTATCTATGGTCTGCAAACTGCCCATGCATTTATTTCCTCAGGCATTTTATCTTATGCCCTGATTATTGGTGCAGAAACCCTTTCAAAGATTATGGATTGGAAGGATCGTTCCACCTGTGTACTTTTTGGCGATGGTGCCGGAGCTGCCGTATTAGGTGCTAGCGAAAAAGGTATTATTTGTTTAGACGGTGGTGCAGATGGCAGCAAAGGCGGTGTACTTACTTGTGGCAATGCACCACTTTGCAATCCTTATACCAAACATCCAGCCAGCAATCCTTATGTAGAAATGGATGGACAGGAAGTATTCAAATTTGCTGTTCGTAAAATTCCTGCCATTGTCAATAATTTATTGGAAAAAACAGACCATACCATTGATGACCTGTCTTGTATCTTATTGCATCAGGCCAACCAACGCATCATTCAGTCTGCAGCCAAACGCCTGCATGCCGATTTAGATATTTTCCCAATGAATTTGGACAAATACGGCAATACTTCTGCAGCCAGTGTGGCGATCTTATTAGATGAAGTTGCCCGCAGTGGTAAACTGTCCAAAGGCGATTTGATTGCACTTGCCGGATTTGGCGGTGGATTAACCTGGGCCGGTTTATTATTAGAATGGGTGTAATAAGAAAAAAGAGTAGTGTATGAAATACCGTTGACAAAAGAGGCTGTAACAGGAAAGCACACCGGCTTACCTGTTACAGCCCCTTTCTTTTAAGGTGCCATCAAAAGACGAACCTATATTTCTATTTAATAGTAATTTTGACAGATGATAGACTTCACACTTATCAAAAGACGAACCTATATTTTATTTAATTGTAATGCTGTTAATGACTGGTTGGTTTTCTTTTTCTACCGTTCCATTAGAATCTGTGGTAGGTGTATCCTTACAAATCTTATCCACAATTTCCATTCCTTCTGTCACTTCACCAAAAGCAGCATACTCCCCATCTAAATAGGTACCATCTGCCTGCATAATGAAAAACTGGGAACTTGCACTGTCTGGATCTTGCGCACGGGCCATAGAAATCACACCTCTCTTATGAGAAATATTATTTTCTACTCCATTGCTTGAAAATTCTCCCTTAATGGTTTGATCAGAACCTCCCATACCGGTTCCTTCCGGATCTCCACCTTGTATCATAAAACCATCAATAATACGATGGAAGGTCAATCCATCATAAAAACCTTCTTTTACTAACTTCACAAAATTGGTTACCGTAATCGGTGCCACATCTGCATCCAGCTTCAAAGAAATCTTCCCATAATCCTTAATATCAATGGTAGCTTCATAGGTACCCTTCAAGGTTTCCTCAGTTTCTGTTGCATCTGCTTTTTCAGAAGCCTCTGTAGTTGCCTCAACCTTTGTATTTTCCTGCTTGCTACTATCCGCTTTCTTTCCACAACCTGTCATGCATGCCAATGCCAAGGCAAGCAATAATGCCATTCCTATTTGTTTCTTCATAATTCTTCATCCTTTCTCTATTGAAGCAAAATTTCTTACTGTTCTTCTGTTCCTAATCACGAAACATAAAAAAACTTCAAAATGTCTCATAATCACATGTTCCTACATGGTGGCGCCAGTGAAAAAGAGGCATGTCTGTTTTCCGGCAATTTATCCCAAAGCCACATCCAGTACCATCATAATAGAAAAACCCAAAGCAGCACCTATGGTTCCAATATTACTATGTTCTCCCTGTTGGGATTCTGGTATCAATTCCTCAATCACCACATAAAGCATTGCACCTGCCGCAAAAGATAAAAAATAAGGCAAGATCAACGCAACCTTCGATGCCAGCATCAAGGTTAAATAACCACCGATGGGTTCCACCACACCTGATAATACACCGTATATAAATGCTCGACATCTACTAAGCCCTTGACTTCTCAAAGGCATGGAAATCACTGCCCCCTCCGGAAAATTCTGTATGGCAATTCCCATAGCCAAGGCATATACCCCACTCAAATGCATATGACTGTTCTTAACCAAAGCCCCTGCCAAAGCCACCCCTACAGCCATTCCCTCCGGAATATTATGCAGGGTAACCGCAAAGAGTAACATGGCAGTTTTAGAAAATCCAACGCGACATCCTTCCGGTTTTTGACTATCCAAATGCAAATGGGGTACAAGCACATCCATCAAGAGCAAAAATACAATTCCAGATAAAAAACCTACCAATGCCGGCAACCAGCTAATTTGTTGCTGTTCCTCAGCCATTTCAATGGCCGGAATCAACAAAGACCACACAGAAGCTGCAATCATAACACCTGCCGCAAAGCCCAATAAGATTTTCTCAATCCAGGGCGTAATTTTTCCACGCAAAAAAAATACCATTGCAGCCCCTAAACCAGTCCCCAAAAAAGGAAGCCCTAACACTCTCACTACTTCCATATCATTTACCCGCTCCTTGTTTACCAATATCAAATGTATTCTTTCATCCGATGGCTAATAATTTTATAATGCTGCATGCTAGAAAATGTTATGCTTACAGCTCTGTCTGTAATATTCCCAAAGGGAACAACCTATTAACTATATCAATTTGTTTTTAAATTGCATAGTTCATTATTTTACCAATACTGAAACGATTACATTTTTTATACATTTTACTATATGCAAATGATAAACACTTTATGTAAATGATTCTATTTTTTATCTATGTTTCCATGTGGTTTTAGAAAACAAAACTAACATTGGAAAAATCTCTAATCTTCCAGATAACATATCCAAAATCAAAATAATTTTTGATGGTATTCCGTACACTGCAAAATTGCAAGTTGGTCCTACGGTATCAAATCCCGGTCCAATATTATTAAAGCAGGAAATCACAGCCGAAATATTGCTCTCCATAGATAAACCATCTAAAGAAACAATCAACAAACTTAACAAAATAATAATGGCATAAGCAGCCAAATAGGTATTGGTGTTATTTAACACTGTTTCATCTATCTTTTGCCCATTGTTTCTTACCACTTCAATTCGATTGGGATTCAGCAATTTTCTTAGGTTTCTTCTTAAATTTTTTACAATCAACAAAGCCCTGCCACATTTTAGACCACCACCGGTACTACCTGCACAGGCTCCCAAAATCATCAACATCAATATAATGGTTTTGGAGAAGCTAGGCCATTGGTCAAAATCTGTGGTAGCAAATCCTGTTGTGGTAACGATACTTGCCACCTGAAAAGCCACCTGCTGCAAAGCCTCCTGAAAAGAACCAAACATTTTCCACACATTGAAGGTAATCAATGCAATAGAACCTAATACAATGGCAACATAAAGCCTTAATTCCTCATCTTTAAACACTGCTTTGATTCGTCCCAAAAGCAGTAAATAATAACAACTAAAGTTTACGCCAAACAATAACATAAAAACCGTACAAACATTTTGAATATATGGACTGTAACTTGCAATACTATCATTTTTGATACCAAATCCACCCGTACCTGCAGTACCAAAAGCGGTACAGACTGCATCAAAAATTGGCATACGCCCAATTAACAAAAAGATAAAATCTGCAATGGTCAAAGCGAAATACAACAAATACAAAATTACAGCTGTACGCTTCATCTTCGGCACTAATTTTCCTACATTGGGTCCCGGACTTTCTGCACGAAGCAAATGCATAGTAAAACCATTTCCTTTGTCATCTTTCAAAGAAACAGCCAAAAGCAATACCAATACACCCATTCCACCAATCCAATGACTAAAACTTCTCCAATATAACATACCTCTGGACATGGCCTCTACATCATTTAAAATAGAGGCACCGGTAGTAGTAAAGCCTGATACGGTTTCGAATAAAGCATCTACAAAATTAGGAATTTCTCCTGACAAAAAGAAAGGTAAACAGCCCATCAAACTCAACACACACCAGCTCACCCCTACACAAACGAGACCTTCTTTTGCATAAAATCCACGTTCTGCATGTCTGCAAATACTATACATAAGCATTGACACAAGGGCAATGATGCCCAGTGTAACTACAAAACCTTTTACCGCATACCAGTCACGATCTACGATACAAATCAACAAGGCAGGAATCATAAACAATGCTTCTATAAAAATAATTTGAGAAATGATTTTCCCAATCATCTTATAATTCATATTTTTCTCCTCCCCTAAGATTTATTCAAAAATATCATTTAATTGTTGGATTACATGTCCGCCACTGGCAACCACTACCACCTTATCTCCTACATGGAAACAAGAGGAACCACTTGAAAATTCAGTGATATTTCCATGACTGATACTGACTACCAAAACCTGTTTTTTCATTTTGATATCTTTTAATTGTACACCAGTATTTTTTGTGGTTGTATCTACTACAAATTCCATTGCCTCTGCCTGTCCATCTGCAATACTGTGAATGGCCAAGGCTGCTCCTACCTTATTTTGTACAGCACGTACATACTGTACAATATGATTACAACAAAACTCTTTTGGACGAATCACACTACCAATTGGCAAACTTTCTTCTATGTGCGCATTTTCCATATGTCCCACTTTCGTGATTACCTGTGGTACACCATGTTTCTTCGCATACAAAGAAATAATGATATTCATTTCATCCAAACCGGTAGCCGTAACAATGGCATCATAATCATCAATACCTTCACTATCCAAGACATCAGAGCTGGTAGCATCTCCATTGACAATGGTTGCATTTGGCAAAGCGGTAGCCAACTCCACGCATCGTTCCTTATCCTGTTCGATTACTTCCACATCGATACCGGTTCTTTGCAATTGTTGTGCCAAATAAAAACTCATTTTGCCGCCACCACATATCATAACACGACGCACTTTATTGGTGATAATGCCCATTCCTTTTAGCAATGCTGCCAATTCATTGGTAGGACCTGTTACAAAAATACGATCGCCTTCATACAAAACAAAATTACCATCTGGTATTTCTACTGTGCCATTTCGTTGCACTGCACATACCAATACATTACAATGTAATACATTATTTAATTCATATAGTCGTAATTTATCCAAAGGAGAATCGCCATCTACACGCAACTCTACAATCTGCACTCGACCTTTTACAAAGGAATCCCGCTTCAAAAATCCAGGATATTTTACCACTCGCTCCACTTCTACTGCTGCCATTTTTTCCGGATTAACAGTCAAAGACAAGCCAAATGCATCTCTCATCTTATAAATCTGATCCGCATACTCCGGATTACGAATACGGGCAATTGTGTGAATATCCCGATTTAAATTATGGGCAGTCAAACAACAAAGCAAATTAATTTCATCTGCGCCTGTCACTGCAATCAACATATCTGCATTTTTAATTCCTGCCTCCATAAGCACATGCATGGACGCGCAATTTCCATGAATCGCCATCACATCATATTGCTCTACGCTACGTTCAATGACATCACTTTTTACATCAATCAGCGTTAAATCATGTCCCTCAATACTGAGCTTTCTCGTTAAGGTATTTCCTACCTTACCATCCCCTGCAATAATAATTTTCATATTCATCTCCAATCTGCCACCTATTTACAGGTGACACCTATTCCACCACTGGCAGTGCTAACACATTACGGTTCCAAGCCTAACCGGTAATCGTAACACCCTAACTACCAATTTTGTGTCAGAAAAACATACAGACGGACATGATGTCCGTCCGTTATAGACAGGAATGGTTTAGAACCTGCTTACCCATTCTAAACCATTCCAAATATTTTTCCGCTTGATACGCAACTGGAAAATCACGCAAATCTTTCATCTGTTTTTTCCGCTTACTACACAACGGCAAAATTACACAAATCTTTTATCTGCAATGGCTTCCTGTAGCATAGAAATAAATGCATCTACAGTAACTGTTGTTGTTTCCTTTTGACCATGTAAACGATAGGTTACTGTATTTTCATTTTTTTCATTGTTACCCAATACCAGTAAATAAGGTACTTTTTGCATTTGTCCTTCACGCATACGATAACCTAATTTTTCAGAACGTGCATCTAATTCCACACGCACATCTACATCTTCTAATGCCTTTGTAACCTTTTCTGCATAAGCAAACAATTCTGCATCGTCATTCTTAACCGGCAATACCTTTACTTGTGTTGGTGCTAACCATAATGGAAGATTTCCCTTGGTTTCCTCTAAAATGTAAGCCATGAAACGATCCAAAGAACCTAAAATTGCTCTATGCAATACAACTGGAGTCTTCTTGTTGCTATCTTTATCGATATAACTCAAATCAAATTTCGCTGGCAAACAGAAGTCTAACTGGCAGGTAGATAAAGTATATTCGTTACCTACCGCTGGTTTTACATTTACATCTAACTTAGGACCATAGAAAGCAGCTTCTCCGATTTCTTCTGTATAAGGAATGCCTAAATCATTCATTACATCACGCAATGCATTCTCTGCATTATTCCACATTTCATCATCTTGATGGTATTTTTCTGTATCTTCCGGATCTCTCAAAGATAATACACAACGATAATCTGTAATATTAAAATCTTTATACACATCAAAAATTAAATTTACAACTTGTGAAAATTCTTCCTTAATCTGCTCTGGTGTCACAAATAAATGGGCGTCATTTTGACAGAAATGTCTGCCTCTTTCAATACCCTTCAAAGTTCCACTGGCTTCAAAACGGAAATCGTGCGCAATCTCTCCAATACGAATTGGCAAATCCTTATAAGAATGCATACGATTTGCATAAATCATCATATGATGTGGACAGTTCATTGGACGTAGTACAAAGGATTCTCCTTCCATCTCCATAGCAGGAAACATATTTTCTTTGTAATGATCCCAGTGTCCAGAAGTCTTATATAAATTGACCGTTCCTACACATGGTGTCATAACATGCAAATAGCCTAATTTTCTTTCTTTTGCCTTAATATAGTTCTCTAATTCCTGCCAAACTGTATATCCCTTTGGCAAGAACATAGGCAAACCACGACCTACCAAATCGTCTACCATAAACAATTGCATATCCTTACCAATCTTACGATGGTCTCTTTCTTTGGCTTCTTCCAGCAACTGTAAATGTGCCTCCAACTCTTCCGGCGTAGGAAAACATACACCGTAAATTCTTTGCAATACTTTATTCTTGCTATCGCCCTTCCAGTATACACCAGAATGTTTTACAATTTTAAAATAACGGCATAACTTTACGTTATCTACGTGTGGTCCTCTACATAAATCTGTAAAATCCCCTTGATCATATACTGTAATTTCTCCATCATCTAAATTTTGAATCAAATCTAATTTATAAGGATCATCTTTGAATTCTTCCAATGCTTCCGCCTTTGAAATTTCACGACGAATAATCTTCTTTCCACTCTTGCATACTTTCTTCATTTCTTTTTCGATTTTTGCTAAATCTTCTTCATGAATTACTTCTTCACCCAAATCAATATCATAATAAAATCCTTCTGCAACGACTGGTCCAACCCAGAACTTTGCCTGTGGATATAAATGTTTCACTGCCTGTGCCAATACGTGTGCACAAGAGTGATTTAAAGTTTGTAAGTTCTCATCTTCTTTAAAATTTACCATGATTCTTCTCCTTCACTAAATATGATATATATAAATTAATAGTTTTTACAAAACGACCGCCACATATACGAAAGTGCATTGCTCCGCAACTTTATTGACTACGGAAAACACTTTCAAAAGAACAAAGAGTTTTGCTTGCAAAACTCTAGCGCGACCGCGGTATTGCGCAACAATTAACTCCATCTCCGCGGTCTGCGCATCCTCGCGGAGCGTTTTTTATGTAATAGGAAATTGCATCGCAATTTCCTATTACAAAATAAACACCCTTAATCTTGCATACATCAAAATTAAGGGTGCTCTTTTATCACACGGTTCCACCTTATTGTTTTACTCATTTACGCTGATAACGAAGCGACCCGATTTTGTTTTGTGCCAAAGCACGCCCCAAAATAACTCCAGATTGGTATTCAAATGTAGCTCTGTGACCAACTCTCAGCAAACGTCAGCCTCTCTGTGACATACCTTACATCCTACTAAATCCTTCCACGTCTCCACTATATTCTGCTATGCGTCAGCCCTTCCAAGCCAGCACGCATAAACCTATTTCCAATAAAACATATATGCTACAATCTCCTGTCCAAGCATACATACAAAGGATACCATATATTAGTTGAAAATGCAATATGTATTTCCATATTGCCAGCGTTGAGGAATAAATTTATATAATTGTACTAAATCAACGCATATCATGTATTATTTAAAACGTTCCACAAATTTTTTATTCTTTTGGGAAGTTATCCACAGTCACATTTTAGACTTTTCCCGTTATATCATTTTTTTG
>JAFORL010000204.1 GCA_017393285.1 Lachnospiraceae bacterium | reverse complement strand
TTGCTACGAGCAGTAACCCTTCAAATATCATAGACATTCTTTCTGGAATTTGCTATAATAAGCAACATATATAAACAAGAAGCAACCTTCTGTGCTTGTTTTGGTTATAAATTTCAAGGAGTGATTTACGAATGAGAAAAACAAAAACATTACTATATTTGCTTTGCTGTATCATATGTATTGGTGCAATCATAGTTTTAAAAGCACAACAAAGCAAAAAAACGGGATATTTAGAACATAACATATCCGTTCCAACCCTTTCCCCTACCCAATCAGAGTATATCAACGATTCTACTGCTCTGCCCGAAGATCAAATTTACTCTTTTTTACAAGGTCCAAAATCCTGGGAACATGCTTATACTTGGTCTGGTGCTTGGGCAGAAGCAGAAATGAAAGGTAATAAATTCGGCAGTTTTGGTTGCGGCCTTTGTGCTATGGCAAATATATATAGTACACTTTCCACCAAAGTCTGCTCTCCCGTAGATATGTATCAATATGCAAAAGAAGTATCCGATTATCATCCGAGCTATGGTGCCGGCGCTATTGATTGGACGGCAATGCAACAAACCTTAGAATATTGTGGTTTTTCTTCTACCTTACATAACAAACCAGAAAAATTAAAAACTTTTATACAAGACGCAAAAAAAGCACGATGTACCCTCGTGCTTGTAAGTAGCTATTATAGTGATAAATTTTGGAAAAACACACCTGGACATTATGTATTAATTTGGAATTACAATCCCAAAGAACATACCGTCTTTTTAACAGATTCCGGTTCTCCTGAACGAAATCGTTCTGTCATTCCAATCAAATATGTATTTACTGCATTAAAAGAAAGCAGTAGCTATCAATATATGACGATTGATTCTTACGACGAACAGGCAAACCAATGGAATTGGGATACCATTACTGAGACTTGGCATGCACCTTCCTATTTCGTATTAGAAGAAAAATAAGTATTCCCGCAAGAACCCCAATGCTATCAATCATCACATCTGTGATTTGACAAGAACGATTTGGCACAAAATATTGATGTATTTCATCACTGGTGGCATAAGACACACCAGTGATATACGTCACAATACTAATCCATTTCTTTGTCTTATGAAATAATAACCACGGGAAAGCAATGGTCAAACTTAAGAGAAAATATTCTGTCATATGTGCGCATTTCCTTATAGGCACATGAATCATTTCTTCCCAATGTTCTCTTGTGGCATCAGACCACTCTCTCCCGCTTACTCGTTCCATGATTGCCACCACTCTTGTAACAATACCTGAACTTTCCTGGGTAGATTCCGTTGCCGTTTTAGAAGAGAACAACCATATTACTATCATCATAATCACCATAGGCAAAAATGCCAAATATTTTATTTTTTTCATCTGTATTTCCTTTCCCACTACCTATAACAATTGTGCATAACCGTATGTGTCACATTTATTTTTTCACGATTTTAATACGGATCTTCGCTGTTATTTTATTTTTTTTCGCAATCACATTGACAAAACCAGCCTTTTTTCCGTACAACCATCCTTTCTTATTGATGGTTGCATACTTTTTGGAAGAAACATGCCAAGTAATGTTTGTGTTTTTCATTCCCTGGGTTTTGGTTTTTAATTGTATCTTATTTCCCACTTTTACCTTTTTTTTCTTCGCAACAATCTTTAATGTCTTTTTTACACTCTTTGGCAAACTAGTAGTAACAGGATTTGCTGTAACTGTAGGTACAACTGTCTCTAGTTGCGACGCTGTAATCCCTCCACTTCCCGTCGGTGCCACAGAAGCACTCGGTAAAGCTAGAGATGTGCTTGACGCAACTACATCTTGTGTAGATGCACTAGCAGATGGAGAAGCACGCATTGAGGTGTCCCCTTGGGAAGTCGCATTTGTAGGAGTTGACAACGAATCAATCTTTTCACTCCAAATAGATACGCTGGTATCTTTTGCCAGATAAAAATTACAAGAAGCTACCGTATCTGTGGGTTGCCAATGAATTGTTTTCTCATCATCATTTATCTGGACATGTAGATTTTGTATCTGGTTTGGCTCTGTGGGTACCATTTCTAATGAAACCTCAGCCCCCACTGCAACACTGGTTCCACTGACAATCTCCACATTTTCCACAAAACTTTGGACGTTACAATCATGCACCACGCCATATCCAAAAATATATTTTGGACTATGTACGTTACCTTGTTGATTGCTATAACTATATTCTGTACTGGTACATGTATTGACATCATAACACCAATTTCCAACTTTCAATTCATTGCTTGCCGGTAGTAAAAAATGATTCAATAAAAATGTAGAATCCGGCAGATTGAAATACTTGTGCACGCCCTGATCACCAGTATCATCCCATGTAGCATCCACATTATACCACTTTTCATCTATACAAACTTGATTCCATGCGTGACCTTCTTGGGCTGTCTTTCCAACAACATAGACACAAGGAATTCCCGCTGCCTGCATCAGCAATTGAAATGCCTTTGCATATCCCTCACAAACAGCTTTTTTGTAAGTAGAAGAAAAAACCCCTTCAATCGTATGGGCCCATCTGGTATCCTCCGCTTGTCCTTGTTCATTTCTTGCATAAGTAACAGATTGATTCAGGGCATCATGCAAAATCAATTCCTTTTCATAATCATCTGTCACACCAGAAATTTTATCCATATACCCTTGTATTTCCTGTTCAATTTCTTCTCTTAACCCTGTGCGAACCTTACCATCAGCAAAATCTTCCTGACATTGCAAACAAACTTTTACAATCTCATTGGTATCTTCGTCCACAAAATAAGAATAGCCTTTTGACCAAAAATAAACCGGATGATCATACAAAAAGGAAACCACCGCTTTTCCTAGTCCAGTCGCATCAATAGAAAAATCCGTCAAATCCAATGCAAGAGCATAATAATTCTTTTTACCAGAAGAAGCAGAAATCGTGGTAATACAATCCTCATTTCCATTTTGAAATTGTTCTGCTGCTATTTCAAGTTGTTGATACAACTGTTTCTCAGCTGTAGTTTGTAAACTTTGAAATCCATAATTACTTGCATAACTATTTTTTGTAATCGCCTGTATTCTGACATTAGACCATTTGGGTCTATAAACGGAACCTTCCGGAAAATCCCACTGCCCCTCCACATATATTTCTGGCGCAAAGCTGGTTACATTGCTACACAATTTTTTTTCTTGCGAACAAGAAACCGCAAATGTTTGTCTTGGCTGCTGCACAAAAGCAAATACAACCATAATGCCCATCCATATGGAAATTCCACTTTTCATTATTTTTTTAGTTCTAATATGCATTTGCAGTCCTCCTTTTGATTACTATGTTCCATTCTTCTCATTCCTATTTTTATACTTCTAAACTATTTGATACAAGATTTTTCCCACAAAAACGTGCAAGCATATCGTGCAATATTTTCGGAGTTAAAAGATACTGCTACAAAAAAACATGGTTATTGTATACTTCCAAAATGTCAGACTCCAATAAAAGTATCAGCTACAAAAATGTGCCGCAAAAACCATGGTTATTGTATGCTTCCAAAATGTTTCAATGGAAAAATACGAAAACAGGCTCTTCCTACAAAATCTTTTTTTTGCACATTGCCTACTACGGTATATCTACTGTCCTGACTCACTTTTCTGTTATCTCCTAATACAAAATATTCATCTTCCCCTAAGGTAATAGGTTTCTCTGCAACGCCTTGCGATTGTATTGGATTTTTTCCATAATGTTCCTCCAACGGCTTTCCATCAATATAAATCGTTTGATCCACAATTTGAACTGTTTCTCCAGGCAAGCCGATTACTCTTTTCACATACAAATCATAACAATCTGTATCTTTTTTATTCCGATACCCTTTATCATAAAAATGATAAAATACAACAACATCAAATCTTTTGGGTTCATGTAATTGATAAGATATCTTCTCTACAAAAATACTATCCTTATCAAATAAAGTATTCTCCATAGATTTCCCACTTACCTGTGTTTTTTGCCCCACATACCTAGGCACAACAAATACAAAAAATACCAAAATACATAGATACAGACCTAACTCTAACATTACAGCTCGAATATGTTTCTTTGTGCTTTTTTTACTTTTTACTTCCTCTTTTGACATAAATCCCTCCACTTTTTTCTATAACGTAATGCAAACCTAATACTTTCATACTAAGCCAAACGGATAACATTTCTCCTGCTATTACACACAATGCAAAGAATATTAATCGCCCCTTTTCCCCAATCATGCTCCGACCCAAACACACGAATGTTTCGGTTGTAAAATGTAGAACAAAGAGTTTTGCAAGCAAAACTCTAGCGCGACCGCGGCATTGCGCAGCAATTAACTCCATCTCCGCGGTCTGCGCATCCTCGCGGAGCGTTTTTTATCACGATCGAAAGTCACCACCCGCAGTGCAAAAGTCATGATTGTCCATCAACAATACTAATTTTCCCCAACTTTTGAATAGGGAATATTCTTAACTTTACTTTACCTTGAAATTGTGTCTTTTTTACGACACCCAATTCTACATTTCTGCTATCTTTGCTATTATTTCTATTATCTCCCAATAAAAAATAAGAATCCGCATCTAAAAGGATCGTATTGCGTGCCATACCTCCATCTGCAATCAAAGGAAAAGTTGTAATTTCTTCCAAAGGCTTTCCGTTGATATAAACGATACCCTTTTTTATTTTCACTTTTTCCCCCGGTAAGCCAATCACTCGCTTAATATATTGTTTTGTCTTTCCGTTCACCTTAGTATTAACCACCACAATATCATTTCTTTCAGGCGACTGTTTTCGGAATGATTGTTTATCCACCCAAACAATATCTGCATTATTTAAGGTAGGTTCCATAGATACCCCATCTACCTGAATCATACAACCCAATCCAATACGAATCCCCAACCCTAAGGCTACTATGATTCCAAAGAATACAAGCAGCCTTTTGAGTTGAATTTTTTTTATTTTCTCACGCATATCCTTCTTCTCCTTCCTGCAAAAAAACAACTCCCGTAACCCCCACTTTTATGAATGGTTGTGTCAGCAGTGCTGACATGAGGGTTTACTTAAAAAAATGCCAGTTGAATCATGCAAACAACTGGCATTTTTTATTTCGTACAAATATGTAGCTTTCTTTTATACTTATTCTATTACTTCATCTTCCTCGTCTAACAGTATTTCTTCCTCATCTTCTGTTACATCAAAGACTTCTTCCTCGGCAAATTCTGTTTCTGCCTGTGCTATCTGCTCCTCTTCACTTAAGATCTTAATCTTTCCATTGTTCAATTCATCAATAGCGATAGATAATGGCTTTGGACATTTCGTATCTGTCACCTTGGCTGGTGCATCATCAATCAATTGTCTTGCACGTTTTGCAGTTGCCAAAACAATAGAATATCTACTATTTACAATCTTTTCTTCGCCTTCTTCAACTTCGCTATTAACAACTTTCATTAAATCTGTGTATGATGGGTGTAACATATCAAACACTCCTTTCCTAATTTTCACTTAATCCCTAAAGGGTATTACTCCATATTCAAAATTCCATTATTTTTTCTATTTGCCTTGCTCTAACAAGATGGTTTCCTCACCGCATATCATTCTATCATTGCATAGAAACAAGCACATAGTCATATTTTCAATTATAATTCTTTCAACTCTTTTTGGATTTTTGAAATCAATTGGGTAAAATCTTGTTCTACTGCAAACTTACCACCAGCTTCTAAAATGGTAGCTGCCTGTGTAATCACTTGATTTAAATCTTCTACGCAATCTTCCAAAACATCATTGATGGCAATATAGTCATATTGATCCATATACGCACTTTCTTCATAGGCACGTTTTAATCTTTTTTCAATGGTAGCCATATCTTCTGTCCCACGACCAACCAAACGATTCTTTAAATCCATTGCAGAAGGTGGTGTAACAAAAATCAACAAAGCATCCGGAAATAATTCTTTCACATGTAAAGCGCCTTGGATTTCTATCTCTAAAATCACATTTTTACCTGCTGCCAACTGCTCTTCTACATATTTTTTTGGTGTACCATAATAATTATCCACATATTGTGCCCACTCAATCAATGCTTGATTTGCAATCATATCTTCAAATTCTTGCTTCGACAAAAAATAATACTCTCTACCGTTTACTTCTCCTTCTCTAGGTGCCCTGGTAGTAGCTGAAATAGATAAGCCATAATCATACTTCTCTAAAATAGCTTTCATCAATGTACCTTTACCAGCACCCGAAAAACCAGAAATAACGGTCAATATACCTCTTTTTCCCATAAGGCCTACTCCTCCGTCTTTTTTGCAATGGTCTCTGGTAATAAAGCAGATAAAATCAATTGTCCGCTGTCCATAACCACCACAGATTTCGTTTTTCTTCCACAGGTTGCGTCAAACGCTTTTCCGTTGTCTTTTGCTGCTTGTATCATTCGTTTGATTGGTGCAGCATCTGTATTAATGACAGATACAATTTTTTCCGCATTTACCAAATTCCCATAACCAATATTGATTAACCCTTTCATGCTGTCACTCCCTTGTTCATTGCAAATAATATGTAACTACACATATACGAATTACTCAATATTTTGAATTTGCTCTCTAATCTTTTCAATTTCTGTTTTCAAATCAATGGCACAATTAGAAATCTCTATATCATTTGCCTTTGATAAAATCGTATTGGCTTCGCGATTCATCTCCTGTGCGATAAAGTCCAATTTTCTACCCACATTTTCACCTTCCTGCATGGTATCACGCAAATTCAAAATGTGACTTCTCAAACGAACCGTTTCTTCATCTACACATACTTTATCAGCATATATAATCAACTCAGTAGCTAATACACTTTCATCAATTTGCTTATCACCTAAGGTTTCTTGCACCTTTCTATATAGACGATTCTTATGTTCTTCTAACATTTTAGGCGAACGTTCTTCCACATAAGATACCAAAGAAAGCAATTTTTCTGTCTTACTTATAATATCTTTTTGCAAATTCGCACCTTCCGCAATCCTACTCTCTACAAATCTCTGGGCAGCAATCTCCACTGCCTCCTTCAATTCCACCCAAGTAGCATCTTCATCTAACCGATTCTCCTCAAGTGTAAACACTTCTGGATATCTGGATAATTGCGAAACTGTCACGTCATTTTCCATTCGCACTGTATTTGCCAACTGATTGATATTTTTCCAATAATCCAATGCAATATCTTTATTGTATTTTACTGTGATGTTACTCTGAGAATAATCCTCAAATGTAACAAATACATCCACTTTACCTCGACTAACATAGTCCTTCAAAACATTACGTATAGCAGTATCAAAAAAACTTAAACGTTTTGGTAGTTTTACTGAAATATCACTATATCTGTGATTCACAGATTTCATTTCCACTATTACCTTACGTTCTTCTCCTACTGCTTCGTACCGACCAAACCCTGTCATACTTTTTACCATGGTCAACACTCTTTCATTATTTTTTTTATTTGTTCAATGAGTTCCTGTTCATTCTTACATGCCATTCATGATGCATTTTATGATTATTTGTTTCTTTATTTAACATTCTGAACAAACCTAACCCTCTGCACAATAATTTCTTATACAAATATACATTCTGACCTATTATAATATATTTACGCAAATAAAGCAACCTTATTTACACTTTAAAAATGCAACATATCCTTTTTTTGCTTCATACACATCTGCTTTACTGGTTATTTCCCAAGGTGCATGCATGTTCAAAACTGCTACACCACTATCAATAACTTCCATACCATAGAGCGACAAAATATAAGCAATGGTTCCTCCACCGCCTAAATCCACCTTTCCTAACTCTGCAGTTTGGTAATACACATTGGCATCCTCCATAACTTTACGCAAAAACGCCATGTATTCCGCATTTGCATCATTAGAACCAGATTTTCCTCTTGCGCCGGTAAACTTATTAAACACCAAACCTCTTCCAAAAAATGCTGCATTTTTCTTTTCGAAGGCAGATGCATAAGTAGGATCAAATGCTGCACTTACATCCGAAGATAGCATTTTGGAATTAGCCAAAGTTCTTCTTAGGGTCAATTCGTTATATTGATCCATGGCATCTAAAATTTCTGCTACTGCATTTTCAAAGAAACGAGAACGCATACCAGTTGCTCCCACACTGCCTATCTCTTCTTTATCTACCAACAAACAACAAGCAGTTCTTTCCACCTCTTCGGTTTCTAACATAGCCACCAAAGAAGTAAATGCACAAACTCGATCGTCTTGTCCATAAGCCATAATCATACTTCTGTCAATGCCTGCTTCTCTCGCTTTTCCGGCAGGTACAATTTCCAATTCCGCAGAAAGAAAATCTTCTTCCTCTATGTCATACTGTTGTTTCAACAATTCGAGTACACCAGCCTGAACCTTTTCTTTTTCCTCACTGGCTAAAGGACGGCTTCCAATTAGAAGATTTAAATCTTCTCCCTCAATCACCTTATTTGCCTTTTTTTCCATCTGCTGTTGTGATAAATGAATCAATAAATCTGTAATACAAAATACAGGATCTTCTTCTTTTTCTCCAATACAGATTTCAATTACACTTCCATCTTTTTTTACAACCACACCATGAATAGCAAGTGGCAAAGTAACCCATTGATACTTTTTGATACCGCCATAATAATGTGTATCCAAATATGCAAAATCAGAATTTTCAAATAATGGATTTTGTTTTACATCTAGTCTTGGCGAATCAATATGGGCACCTAAAATTTGCATCCCCTGCTCTATTGGTTGCTTGCCAATTTGAAACAATGCAACAATTTTCTTCATTCCCACTACATATACTTTATCACCAATCTGTATTTTTTTTCCATCTTTTTGTATCTCTTTTAAATTTTTATAGCCATGGTCCTCTGCTTGCTTCACAATCTCTGTCACGCATTCACGCTCTGTCTTTCCCTGATTCAAGAAATGGAGATAATCTTGATTGAGGCTTTCTAATTCTTCCATTTCTTCTTTTGTATATGCTTCCCATGCATTCTTTCTTTCCATTTACAATCCTTCTTTCTATGTATAAAAAAATATGTATACACCTAATATTCCTACTTTATATCAAACCTAAATCTCTCGTTTTGTTCAATATAAGTGCCATGTTCTTCGCGCAAATATGTATATAAAGAGAAAAATCCCCACCACTTAGTAGTGATAAGGACCATTCTTTACGCATTGAAAATAAAACTCCCTTTGCATCCCCGTTCGTAAATAATTGACTTTTTCTCTTTAAAAATATTTCTTAGATCCCCATAAATTACTACGTTTTAAATCAAGATATTCATTATATGCTCGATCTAAAATCTGCCTTTCATTAGAAAATTTCAGCAGATGGTATGCTTCATGAAACTTATAATATCCAGAATCGAAAAAATATTCTTCCTTTTGTGGTTTGCTATAATAACTATCAGCCATCATTAAATACCAATGAACATTTTTCATTACCGTATCATGTGGAGTAGAAAAGGTATATTGACTCTTTCCTACATACTTGATAATGGAAGCAGAAACACCTGTTTCTTCTTTCACTTCACGAAGTGCAGTTTCATTATATTCTTCGTTTTCTTCCACTGTACCCTTGGGCAACACCCATCCTTCGTACTTATCTTTATAATTCTTATACAGTAACAAAATCTTTCCTCTGAAAATTACCACACCACCACAGCTCGTTGCTTCTATCATTGCAATTCCTCCTGTTTCTTATTGCTTAGCAATAGAAATTGGTGTGTTTATCTAACTAAGAATTAGTATATCTCTTTTTCCCATTTTTTTCAATAGAAGTCTTTTATTTTTTCAAATTCTCTATAACAGTTCAGTCACAGGCTAAACTGTTATAGCTTGCTGAAAGCTTGGCAAAATACATCTATCTATCCCCCGCACAATAAAATGTGCAGGACTTCCTGAACTATTACAATTATCCCATTTATATGCCATGAAGATGTTATCATCAACTATGATGTAAGTATATCCGTAAAAAAACAAATCTACTTACCATTTTAATTTCCCAAATACGCCTGATAAATTTTTTTAGCAATTGGAACAGCAACCTCACTACCGGTACCTGCTTCTTCTACAATGATAGTAACACAAATCTGTGGATTATTTGCCGGTGCAAAACCTGTAAACCAGGAATGAGATCGTTTTGTTTTATCAAATTCTGCAGAACCGGTCTTCCCTGCAACCGGATAAGATAATTGTTTCAAACTCGTTGCCGTTCCACTCTCAACAACTGCCTGCATAAACTGTTGTAAGGTAGCAGCTTCTTCTTCTGTCATAACAGAACCACAAGCCTTAGGTTGATAAGTACGAACTGTATTTCCACTTGCATTTTCCAAATGATCTACTACATAGGACTGCATAAGCACACCTTTATTGGCAATTGCTGCCGTAATCATATTTAAATGCAAAGGTGTAATTTGCGTCTTTCCCTGTCCCATGGCCGTATGCATCACTTCTTCTTTGTTTGAACGTCCATTGACAACAAAACTACTTTTATTGTAAACAAATTTCGTAGGCAAATTCCGTTGAAAATAGCATTGCTCACAAGTCTTTTTATACTTAGATAAATTTAATACCGTTCCTAAATATGCAAAACACGAATTACAAGAATTGGCAAAGGCCAGCTTTAAATCCTGCTTTCCATGTACATGATTCTTATAACAATTTACCACAAACCCGTCCTGCTCTTCTTTTCCTTTACAAGTGTAGGAGAACTGGTTATAATTCGGATTTTCCCTGATATATTCCAAGGCAGTAAAAATCTTAAAAGTAGATCCCGGCGGATACAAACCTTGTGTTGCACGATTCACCAAACAAGAATCCGTACCGTCTGCCTTCGTTAAGCTATCCCATCTCTGCCCTAAAATTTCCGGACTCGGATCATAGTCCGGTTTTGAAACCATTGCCAGAATTTTACCTGTACTTGGCTCTGAAACAATAATCGCACCTTTATGCGCACCTAATGCATCATAAGCAACCTTTTGTAAATCTAAATGCAATGTAGTAATCGCATTATCACCTATGGTTTTTTCCCCTGATAATCGCAATTTCAAATTTTCTAAAGGATCATTGTTAGATGTCAACAAATTAAAATTTTCCATCAATTCTATTCCGGTTTTGCCTTTAGAAGAATGTCCCACCACATGTGTAAACATATTTTTATAAGGATACACCCTGGTTTCAGAACCATTTGCCGTCTTGACCGTTTGCGCAAGGGTATTTCCATTAGCATCTAAAATCTTTCCTCGTACAACCCGTTGTGCCAATAAATTTTGTCTTTGATTATAGGAATTATTTATAACATCTTTACTTTGTATCATCATAAAAAAAACATAATAAGCTAATAGCCCCAAGAATAATGCAACAAAAAAATAGGTTGCAACCATTACCTGTTTATTCCCCCCATGTACGATTGGCACTTCTTCTACTTCTGTAGATTCTTCTGGTCTATTCCGTTTCTTCCATAGCATCCTCGTCTTCCTCCTGTCTCACATCTAATATTCGCACACTCTCTATCATGCAAAACATGATAATCATACTCAGCATAGAACTACCACCTGCACTTACCAAAGGCAATGTTACACCTGTAGATGGAATAAACTTGGTGACACCCCCTAATGTCAAAAAAGTTTGAATCATAACCAACACGCTATATCCAAAAGCCAACAACTTATAAAAATAAACCTTGGTACTTACAGCGATTTGCACAAAAGAAATAAAACAACTTATATAAATACAAATCAAACAAATGCCAAAAAAAGCGCCTAATTCTTCTCCGATTGCAGCAAAAATAAAATCGCTTTCCCGAATAGGAATTGCATTTGGCATGCCTTGTGTCAATCCCATACCAAACCATCCGCCAGTACCAATGGCAAACAAGGACTGTGCGACCTGATACCCTTGATTATCAATACAAATCCATGGATTTTTCCACGCCATCACACGCGTTCTAACATGAGAGAATACAAAGTATGCCAAAACAGCAGCTCCTGAACCTCCACACAGTCCTCCAAACAAATATATAGTTTGTCCGGAAGCTACATAAAGCAAAAATAAATAGGTAACAAAGAAGATAAAAGCAGCTCCCAAATCCTTTTCTGCAACCAGAACTAGCACAATTGCACCTGCAAGAATACTGACTTGTACTACTTTTTTAAATTCCAACTGTACGGAACTCAAAATACCCGCAAAACCCAATACAAAAAATATTTTTGCAAATTCGGAAGGTTGCAACATGACAGGTCCAATTTGTAACCAGTTTTTTGCACCATATTTGGTAGTTCCAAAAAACAAAACTACCAATAACAAAATCAAACTGACTAGCGCATAAAACCAACCATCTTCCTGTAGTTTTTTTGCCCGTTTCAAGAAAAAAGGAAGAAAAATGCACACACCCATGCCAATTGCCATATAAATAAACTGTTTCATTGCAGATGCCGTAGACAATCTTCCCAACATCACAAGACTGATTACAAACAACATACGCATGTGATTAAAAATCAAACCATTTTCTTTTTTATACACAATTCGATACACAATACCGCACAGGATAAAAAATGCCAATTCCATACCATATATTTCTAATACTTTCCAGTCCCCTGTGTTCAAATAAATAATCATATATCCGAAAAAATGAAATATATATGTCATCCTTGTTTGCTTGCGAACCAATCGTCTTTGTTTCTTTTTTTTCGCTCCGTAAGCGCGAAAACCAAAATACGTATACAATGCCATAAGCAAAACAATAATATAACGTGATAATTCCGTCAAAACAATTCTAGCTCCATCCACTTATTGCACTCCCCTTCTATAGTGTCCCGTTTCGAAAGCAAAGATTGGGCACTCTGTATTTTTTCCTTCTATACTCTCTTGGTAAAACGCTATTATTTCTAACATATGCGCTTGCTTTTCCACAGTAAAATCCAGCCGTAATCGTCTAGGATTCAAATCCAATATTTCTGTTATATAGGCATGTAAAGACAAAGGCTCCTGCGCATACATCTGATTATAACAATATTTACAATAATTTACCCATGCAAACTGCTTATGAAATTTATCTTCTAAAACAAGCATTCCAGGTTGTTGCTTACATCCCCTGACATTTTTTTGCACACACTGGGTACTGGTCATAAGCGCAGGCTTTCCATAAACCAATAAATCCTGATCTGCACAGCCCAAATTGCCAATCTGACTTCCATTTAATTCAACGGAAACCGTACTATGCGCAATTCCTTTTTCCTTCCAGTAATCCTTCGCATATTGATTAAAGGTATACATATTATAATCCAAAACTACATCAAATTTATGCAAAGGAACAACATATTTTAAGCACAAACTACTTTCTTCGAAATTGCGGATTACAAAGCCTTTTACCTGTGTATGTTGAAAAACACGGGCCAAGACCTGTTCTTCTCCATCTACTCCCGCATATGCCATTTCCATAGCCTGTGCATATTTTTCATAAACTGCACCACGTAAAATTGCCGGCAAATAAAGGTAAACCGGTATCGTAATCTGATCCATCGCCTGCAACAATTCTTCGTCTTGAAATGCAGCCATATCCAAATATACTGCCTCCAAATGACTTGTTTTTTTCAACCCAAGAACCTGATCCATAGTACGTAAAGTAACTACCATAGATACCTTCGTTTGCTTTTCTGTCGTTATAGAATCACACTTTTCATGTAAGGTAAGATTTCCTTTTGTATGGATTACTCTTTTCAATTGTCCTACCAACTTTTCTTCCAAAGCAGCAATGGCCTCTCTTCTCAACTGATTAATTTTCCCCATAGGCGTAAATACAGGTCCTTCTGTTTCCACTTCACACGTAACAAGTGTAAAACAGGTATCTTGTAACTTATTCAATTGTTTCTGAAAACGTTCCACTGTAATTGGCTGAGATTTTGCCACGTCCACAATTGCCCCCGTCACAGTCACAGAAGCCCCTTCTGTATAGGCAGTCAATTGTAATGCCTGTCCAACTTTTGCCGCCAAAGAAAAATGTACAGGCAATTTCAATTCCTTCTCTAGTATGTTAGCAGATATTTCATTTAGTAAAGCATTTCTTCTTGTCCTGTAAACAGCATCTCCCACCTGTATTTTCGAGCCCGGCTTCGTATTTGTCTGGGTTTGCTGTTCCTTTTTACCCACATCATTCTTTACTGTATACTCATATAATGCCCTTCCATCTTTCCCACGAAATTCCAGAATATCTTGTGCATACAAGTCTTCCACCAATTCTATGGTTGCCCTATTCTTTTGCATCCGAGAAACCTTACCCACATATACACCACTATGATTAGGTCGTTGCATCGACATGGTTTGTGGTCCATTTTTTTCATAAAAATAACCCTTAGAAAAACCACCTCGATTGTACAAATCCATTAGACAGGTATAATCATACTGTAATTCTTTTTTGTGTTTCTCCAAATAAGCAGCATAGCCCTTTCCGTGCTCCAAATATATATCTACATACTTCCGATACAAATGCGCTGTATATGCAGCATATGCAGGTTTTTTCATTCTTCCCTCTATTTTGAAAGAATCAATTCCTGCCTCCACCAAATCCGGAATACAATCCAATGTACACATATCCTTTGGACTACAAACATAAGGTGGAGCAGACACTTTATTACCCGCTGCATCTGTAATCTCATATGGCATTCTACAAGGTTGGGCACACCGTCCCCGATTACCACTTCTCCCACCAATCATACTACTCATAAAACATTGACCGGAATAACTATAACAAAGTGCTCCATGCACAAAAGTCTCTATTTCTAAATCCGTATTTTGTCTCATCTTTTTAATTTCTGCAATACTGGATTCTCTCGCCGTTACAAATCGCGTAAGTCCCATTTCTTTTAATGCATTTGGCCCCTGTGCGGTCGAAAAAGTCATTTGGGTACTACCATGTATATCTAACGCAGGAAAATTGGCATGAATAAACGACATCACGCCCATATCTTGTACAATCACAGCATCTAAGCCCTCTTGTACATAAGGCAATAAATAATCATACAATTCCTCTATTTCATCATTACGCAACAAAGTATTCACTGTCAGATATATTTTTTTATCAAACATATGTGTATAATCAATGGCACGTTTCATGGTTTCTTCATCAAAATTTTTGGCAAATGCCCTTGCTCCAAATTTATTTCCGCCTAAATATACCGCATCACAACCACCACGAATCGCACCCTGTAAACTTTCAAAAGAACCCGCTGGTGCCAGTATTTCAATCTTTTTCAATTTTTCTCCTCGTTTCTGTCTGCTTTATATACTTTCTATACACTGCTCATTCTTGTCATGGGAAAAAATCAAACTCAGACTGGGAAAGATTTGTAATCACGCTTCGCTTAAAAGAAGCCGTCTCCTCCGACTGAGATAAAAAATGTAACAGTGTAAAACAAATCGAGCAGGTACTTGCCTGCTCGACATGATCAAACGTTATTTGCGTTTTCGTTTCCCTGTTTCTAACTGCGCTTCTAATTTTATAATTTTCTTCTGTTCCTCTAAATTTTCGTTCTTCAATATATCTAATTCTTCTTTTAATTGATCAATTTCTGTTTTATATCCAATCATCTCATGACGCATATCTGCCATCTGACGATCTTTTTGTGTTTGCAAATCGGATAATTCATTTACACGCTGTTGTGCCTTGAAATATTCATCTGTAAGATTTATCTGCATCAATATATTACGCATATCTGCATCCAGCACATTATATCCTTCCTGCCTCTTAAATGCCTCATATTTTTGATTAATGTAAGAAGCAACCTGCTGCAAATATGCATCACTCTCATATCCTGCTAATACATACTGTTTCCCATTAATTGTAACTTCTATATCATTCTTCTGATTCATATAAACCTCCACTGCCTTTCAATGTACTCTCGGAGTCTTTTTATACTAGAATTTCGAGATAGATTTTTCTTGGATAACGACATTCCCGCAGTGCGTACACGGTGTGTACGACGAGGAAATGGAAAAAATCCAAGAAAAATATAGCCGAAATTATGGTATAAAGTAGATTACGAGAGTACATTTCATCTTACCTGTAACACGCAACTACTATTATATCAAAAAACAAAATAAAATCCAACTACTAATCCGGATATTGTCAATATCCATTCATAAAATATCTACAGACAAATATTTTTCACATTCGTTTGCCTTCCTGTTGGGATTCATCGTCATTCCATTATTTTGGCACTTGCATAACACCTAAAATCACTGCGCAGCCAACCAATACGCTCAAAAAGATATACAGAAAAGCAAGTCCCATATGCTCCTGCTTTAGCAAATCGGTTGTTTCCAAAGCAAAAGTTGAAAAGGTAGTAAAGCCACCGCAAAATCCAACCTTCAAAAACAATATCCATTTTTCGTCCAACTGGGTATGTTTGGCAGAAAAAACAGCAATCATCCCAATCAAAAGACAACCCACCACATTAATTACAAAGGTCTTAATCGGAAACACAGTAGTTTCACTTACCGAAATTTTTCCAATCAAATATCGAAGTACGGCCCCCAAAAAACCACCGGCTCCCACTGCTAATAGTTTCATATTGCTCTCCTTCTACTACTTTTTCTGCAACACAGCTAATGCTGCCGTATGCAGTATCTCAAAATGTTCTGGTGCCTTTTGTTGCAACATGTTCCAGTGTTCCTCTTCCCATTTCGCCAGTTCTTCACCGCTTAAAGAAGCTCCCACACCTCTACATGCCTTCATTCTTCCGTGCCAGCTTTCCCTTGTAAATGGTACCTTCACATCATATTCTTCGTGCTCTTCCAATGTAAAACAAGCATCCGCACATTCCGGTATCCAGATTGGATGACGCGTTTCCCCTGCACCGGACCATTTTGGACTATATTTTAAAACAATTTCTTCACTTGCTCCCGCAATGTCATCTTCAAAAGGCAACCATGCCATATAAAGAAGCACTAACTTTCCATTTGGCTTCAACCATTTAGAAAGCATAGGCATCACCTTTTCATGGTCAAAATACCAGAAACATTGACAAGCCGTAATCACATCAAAAGTTTCCTCCGGGAAATCCAAATCTTCTGTTGCTCCTACCTGATAAGTAATGTTCATTCCGGAAGCCATCGATAATTCCACAGCCTTTGCAATCTGCTCTTTAGAAATATCCGTTCCTGTCCAATCAGCACCATACGAGTACATATTTCTAGGAAGCACTCCGGTTCCCGTTCCTAAATCCAACACCTTTTGTCCCTTGATGCAAAGTCCTCTATTTGCCACTTTTTCGTAAAAAAGGGCAGGATAAATGTCTCTGTACTTTGCGTATTCATTGGATGTTTTTCCCCAATCAAATGCCTTTCCACCGTCAATTCTTTTATCTTTGATTTCCATATTCCGTCATCCTCCTTGTGTCCTTACTAATGTCATATATTTTCCCACTCCTCAATCACGCAACTATGATTCTTCTTATCGTTACCCTTAGCATCATAATTTATTCCCACTAGCAAAACTTTATCCGAATACCCTTTCAATGCACCTTGATACCGATTTTCCTTTATCTGCATTTCCATCGATGGTAGCCCATAACAATTCATCACATTTACTAATCACCTTTGCTATGTCTTTCCATTCTCCTGTTTGCAAAGCCGCATCAAAGGAAGATGCTACTTCATAATTAGGAATAAAAGCACATTTTCTGTCCATATCATATCCTAAATATCCCAAATGAATCAATGCAGTAAGTGCTTCATCCTTGGAACCCACCGTAGAAAAATCATTTTGAAACGTAATCGTATTCACGCTTACCTTTCCACCAGAAAGCATAGTCATAATATCATCTTTCAACCCCTCATAATTCATGGTTATAAAGGTATTAATGGACGAGAATGAGGAAGTATTCCGCCAATAAGAATCAAATCTACTTCGTTCCATAGCCATAGTAACCGAATTCGGATTATACATGTGTTTTCCGTCAATTAAATATCCGTTATACCAAGCCTTTGTAGCATCAAAATCCATATTGTACTGTTGGCACAATACTTTTACTTCATCTTCTGTAAACCCATAAAATTCTGTAATCGGATAGGAATCTAACATTGTATACTCATGAAAATTATTCAAAGCAGATTCATCCTTAATCTTCTTAATAGGCAAAATACCAGTAATATAAGCAAGTGCCAAAAACGCTTTTGACTCTTCCGATTTAAACATGGAATGAAGAAATTGCAAATATTTGTGTATCAACTTTTGGTCATCACTATTTCGAATAACACAATCCCATTCATCTATAATAATAACAAAAGGTATTCTTGTTTTTTTATAGATTGTCATCAACGTATAACTGATATTATCCTGATAATCCAGTTCCCCATCAAAGACTTCACGGAAATCTTTATAAACATATTCTATAATTTTTTCTACAATATCATCCTTGTGATAATCCCAAAACGCAGAAATATCAAGATGAATTACATTAAATTTATTCAAATACTTCTTATACTCTGCATCTTTCGCAATCTTTGTATCCTTAAAAAGATTTTGCGAATCACTACCTAAACTATAATATGCATCAATCATACCTGCTGCATGGGATTTTCCAAATCTTCTAGCATGGCTGAGAGCAATACAATTACCTTCAGTAGATAATCTCTTATTCAAAAACGCAAGCAAACCTGTCTTATCTATATATACCTGACTATTTTTTGCTCTTGTAAAACTTTCATTATTTGGATTGAAATAAATCCCCATATCAGTAGCTCCTCTCATCTAAAGATTTCTATAATTGCATCATCCTACATTCTAACTTTCTATTCCCATGTTTTCCATACGTCCGGCTGATACCCAACCGTAGACTGCTTTCCATTTCTTACAATAGGTGTCTTAATCACCTGCTGGTTTTCAAGAATTTTCTCCAGCTTATCTTCTTGTGCAATATACTGAATTAAAGCCAAAGCATCCTGATCTTTTGCATCCGGATTTAACATATTTTCCAAACCGCCATTAGCATTTGCAACCGATGTAAATTCCCCCTTGCTCATGCCTTTTTCCTTCATATCCACAAATTGAAAAGGAATGCGACGCTCCTTAAAAAAACGTTCTGCCTTCTTTGTTTCTTTACATTTCTTTGTTCCAAAAATCTGTATATTCACTAAAAAAACTCCTTCTGTTAAAATTTTCAGTTTCAATTTTCATCAAGCATTGCTTTATCATTGTGTCTATTATATCATTCAAGTCTCATTTTTTCATATATTTCATAATCTTGGGGTTGATTTTTTTTCATAAAAAATTTGGAATCAATAACATCAACACCCCAATATACCCGATACCAAAAACAAATTGCACTTTTTCCCTACACGATAACTTCTAAAATATCCTTTGTCGTTTCGCTTTCGTCTAATTTTCTGCAAACATACTCTTTATTTTTCAAGAAAGAAAAACTCAGCAAATACCCTTTTTTAGCATTTCTACTTTCCAAATAACTTTCCAACTGCGCAATTCCTTTTTTACGATATTCCTGACCATGCCAAATCTTTAACTCAATAATATGTTCCTCTGAACCATAAGTAATGACTAAATCCATACGTTCGTTATTTCTAGTTTCCGGTTCCACATAATAAAAACCTGTACCATTAATAATTGGCTTTATGAAACATAAGAAAAGAAGTCTGCCCTGCTTTTCTAAAAAGCCCTCATCTTCCTTACGATATTCTACCTTCATAAGATTTTGAAATTCTTGTAATACTCGGACTATATCTAATCTCCCATTGTCAACAAACTTAGATTTCATTTGTGTATCCAAATTTGACTTCAATAGATTTTTCACAATAATATGGTTATATAATACAATCTCAAATATTTTATTTGAAATTTGAACCGTTCCGTTGTATTCGCGAAATAATCCAAATGTAATCCCCAAATCAATTGGTGGACTGGTTATTGTGTACGGAAACTGTTCTCCTTGTATCACAATACGTTCTATCAACATCTGAAGTTCTGCATTATTTTCATAATTCTTTATAATGCTATCAATCAATGGACTTTTACTATTTATGATATGTTTTGTTGCTGCAATCACACTGTCCTTCGTCCAAACAGCATCCAACGATTCTTCTATAAACTTGCATATAGCACTTACCAAATATGGATAACCATTTGTGTATTTAAAAATTTCCTCTGACATAGACGAAATATCCATTCCGGTATGATGATCATTCTCATATTCTTGCAACATAGTTGCAATCTCTCTCGCCTGAAAACTCAAGTCAACGTTAAAATCAACCGCGATATTCCAAGGGCTATTATATTTTTTTTCTTCATCCGGTCGAAGTTTTAATTTCATATTTTTAATATCATAAACCCCTGCCAAAATTACGCTCCAAAAAGTTGGAATATCATTTCCAACACGTTTGATATACTTGTTTCGAAGCATTCCAAGAAAATGTAAAAAAACCTGATTGTTTGAGCTTTTATCCACTTCATCAATCATCAAAACAATCTTCTTATTACACTGTTTACATAACCAAGTAATACGTTTACTTAACAAATCAAACGCATCCAACTTTTGTATTTTCACATCAATCGGATAAAGCCACTCATCAAGCAAATTCGTATATTGTTCTGTTTCCGCTAAATATTCAGCTACGGAAGAAAGAAATTGGTTCACAAATGTTTCGTCATTTGAAAAAGCCTCTTCTCCCAATCCTTCAAAACTCAAATTTAAAACAAGATACTCTTCTTTTAATTCTCTGCATAATGAGTAAATCATAGTTGTTTTTCCGTATTGTCTTGCTCGATTAATAGTGAAATAATCACCATGATCAATCATTTTCTCTATCTGTTGCATTTTATCCGAAATATCAACCATGTAATGCATATCTGGAACACAAATAGCACTCGTATTAAAAGACTTCATAATTTTGCCTCCTTGTTTTTCTGACTTTATCCCACCACATTTTTCTTTTATTTTACCATACAAAACAGCCAAAAAGAACTCAAATCACAATCTCGTTACAATGATCAATCTCATGCTGAATAATCTGTGCAGTCCAACCGGAATACTTTCCATGCTGCTTTTTAAAATTCTGATCAAGATACTCCACTTCGATTTCCTGATATCTGTTACATGGTCCTACTCCCTGCAAAGAAAGGCATCCTTTCTATACTGTAAACCGATACTTTCCTTTTCCATGCCCAGTTACAGGTACAATTACCTTGCTATCAACCAGGATTTTAATCAACTCAGATGCTCTTGTTGATTTTAACCCTGTAATCTCGTGAACTACCCATTGTCTGAAGTCAATGGGCTTCCTGCTTCGCCGACCTCGTAACCTACTATCTCCACAGGCGTTAATTTGGGCAGTCCCTGCCCTATTTATTATTGGTTTTATACTATTTGTCTTAATCCTTCTGCCAGTATATTTTTCGCTGCATTCGAATC
>JAFORL010000203.1 GCA_017393285.1 Lachnospiraceae bacterium | reverse complement strand
ATCCGCATACAAGTCCTGATTCACTGCTTTCCATTTGTCCAAGTCCCATTCCTTCGCTTCCCCTTTTGTAAAACTTTCCTGTAATTTTTTTAATAGAAGTAAAAACGCTGCTGTCTTTTGAAAATAGCTGCGATACGGTAGCGCGATATTGTCCTGTTCCAAGGCAATCTGCGCTATCCTCTCCATAGCCAAGGCATAACGCTCCTGCACCTTGGCATTTTCAGCCTGCAATTCTTCCTGATATCTCATACTATATTTTTAGCAGTAGACGGTATCCGATGCCTAAAAGTATTATAAAATAAACAAGTAGCCCTATTTTTAAGGCAGATTTTGAATACAGTCTACTGCATGCTCCTTTCTAAAATTTGTTCTTTCTCCAATGACTCTTTTCTTTCCAGTTGCACTTTCTTCTTACAGCCTTCCCAGAAAATCCACAATCCTGTTTGGTTAGACCCTGCTCAAATCAAAGCAGTGCATAAATAGATATTCCTATTCATGCCAATCATTACATATCCGGTTAGACTCTGCTTAAATCAAAGCAGTCCGTAAATGCATATTCCTATTCATGCCAATCATTACATACATGGTTCAGCCCTGCCCGAATCAAAACAGCTAGACAAAGCTGTATAAATTTCCGGATAATCTTTTTTCAGTCGAACCGGGGCCAACTTAGAATCCACAAAGGCATGCTCACTGCTGCCAATTGCATGAAGTTCTTGGGTTTTGGCATTTCTAATTTCATATTCTACTGCAAATTTTACTTGCGAAAATCTGGTTATGCGCTGGCTAATTTCTATGGTATCGCCAAAGCGAATCGCTTGTTTATATTTTACATCTACCCCCAAAACCGGAATTAGAATTCCCGCCGCTTCTATCTTTTCATAGGGAATTCCCCACTGCTCCATATAATACATACGGCATTCTTCCAGAAAACGTATATAATTGGAATGATGGACAATGGCCATTTGGTCTGTTTCATAGTAATGTATATTTCTTTGATAAGGTGTTATCTTTGTCATTTTTTTCTCAACCTTTCTGTTACTGCTATGCTAAGTTCAGCTATTACACGAACGTAACTAGCATACCATATTTTGCCCTTCATTGCTAGGGGGTTCCAAACAAATGTTTGCACAATCTCATAAAATATGTTACACTGAAATGAATAGAAACAGATACGGAGGAAAGCATTTTATGAGTATATATGATGGTTTAAATAAAGAACAAGCAGAAGCGGTACAGCACAATGAAGGTCCCTTGCTCATTCTGGCAGGAGCAGGCTCCGGCAAAACCCGTGTACTGACCCACCGTATTGCTTATTTGATTGACGAAATCGGCATCAATCCCTGGCATATTTTAGCCCTGACTTTTACCAATAAGGCTGCCAAAGAAATGCGGGAACGTGTGGATCAGATTGTGGGATACGGTGCAGAACAAATTTGGGTAAGCACCTTCCACTCTACTTGTGTACGTATCCTGCGTCGTTATATTGACCGCCTGGGTTATGACAATAATTTTACCATTTATGATAGTGATGACCAAAAAAGTCTTATGCGGGACATCTTAAAATATTTACAATTAGATCCAAAAAAATTCAAAGAAAAAACTGTTTTAGGTAAGATATCTGCCGCCAAGAATTCCTACATTTCTCCGGAAGCCTACGCTTTGGCAGCAGGCAACGATTACCTGCACAAGACCTATGCAGCCTGCTATACAGAATACCAGAAGCGGTTGTTTCAGAACAACGCACTGGATTTTGATGACTTATTATTCCAAACCGTTGCATTATTGCAAAATGACAAAGAAGTATTGACCTACTATCAAAAGCGCTTTCAATATATTATGGTGGACGAGTATCAGGACACCAATGAAGTCCAGTTCAAATTGCTACATTTGTTGGCTCCTACTACCACTCCAGAGGGAGAAATTGTACACAATCTGTGCGTGGTAGGTGACGACGACCAATCGATTTATCGGTTCCGCGGTGCCAATATCTACAATATTTTACACTTCGAAGAAGCCTATCCGGGTACCAAAACCATTCGTTTGGAGCAAAACTATCGTTCCACACAGACCATTTTAAATGCGGCCAATGAAGTGATTGCCAACAATACCGAACGAAAAGAAAAGAAGCTTTGGACCGAGAACGGCGAAGGCGAACCACTAACCTTTACCCAGTTTGATACTGCCTATGAGGAAGCAGAAGCCATTGCCAATGAGATTTACCAGGCATGTGAAAGTGGTTTTCATAATTATAAAGAATACGCCCTCTTATATCGCACCAATGCCCAGTCTCGTATTTTAGAGGAAAAATTAGTGCAACGCAACATTCCTTATAAATTGGTAGGTGGAGTAAACTTTTATCAAAGAAAAGAAATCAAAGACGTGCTTTCTTATTTGCGTACCATCAACAATGGTTGCGATGATATTTCCGTCAAGCGTATTATCAATGTGCCAAAAAGAGGAATCGGACTCACCACCATTGATCGTTTGTTCGACTTTGCGTTAAACCAGGAGATTAGTTTTTATGAAGCCTGTAAGAGAGCGGAGCAAATTCCCGGTATTGGTCGTGGTGCCAGTAAAGTCAGTCCATTTGTAAGTATGATTGAGATTTTAAAAGGCAAATTAAGCAACCCTACTTATAGTTTGACGGATTTGTTTGACGAAGTACTGGAAGCCACAGGTTATGTAGAAGATTTAGAAGCCGAAGACACTGATGAAGCGCGAGGTCGTATTGAAAATATCGATGAATTGCGAAACAAATTGGTAGCTTTTGAAGACAATGCTGAGGAGGAGCCAAGCTTAAATGCCTTTTTAGAAGAAGTTTCCTTAGTGGCAGATTTGGATAGTTTAGATGAAAATACCAATGTAGTTACCTTAATGACACTCCATAGTGCAAAAGGATTGGAATTTCCTAATGTGTATATTTGTGGTATGGAAGACGGCATTTTCCCTGGTTATATGAGTATCACTTCTGATGATCCTATGGATTTAGAGGAAGAACGTAGACTTTGTTATGTGGGCATTACCCGTGCCATGCAACATCTTTTCTTAACTTCTGCACGCCAACGTATGCAGAATGGAGAGATTCGTTTCAACAAGCCTTCGCGTTTTATCCACGAGATACCAAGATACTTGATCAAACAGAAAAACACAGCTTCTGTCTATCAAAGTGCAGGTGCTTTTTCCAGACAGGATTCTTCTTTCTCTGCACAGCCAAAGAAAGATATGCCTTTTCAATTTACCAATGCCAAGGGCAACCAGACTACTTACCACACTGCTGCCAGTAATTTTGACAAGAGCAACAAAGCCAATCCATTTGCTAACAACCCTTACATACAAAAAGGCTTCCGCTTCGAAAAGCCACATTTATCCGTCAGTCCAAAAGCGGCAAAAACTTTAGAAGCGCCTGACTACGTAGTGGGAGACCGTGTAGCCCACAGCAAGTTTGGGGTTGGACAGGTAAAGGAACTGAACAAAAACACCAAGGATTATGTGGTTACTGTAGAATTTGAAAACGGTGACACCAAGAAAATGATGGCTGGTTTTGCCAAGTTAAAAAAATTGTAAGCGAACCAAACGCAATGGTATTTTCTTAGGGTTGTAATAAAACTTAAAAAAATTGTAACGATTCAGATATAGTAAAATGTCAGGTTTCGTGGTAGAATAATACTAGATGTAATTTCATCACAAGAAGGGAGCGGGATGATTATGAATCAAAAATTAGAAGAATTAATCGCAACAGCACATTTAAATGATATTCTCCGTAAGAAAGAAGAAGAAAAAAAGGCAACAAACGCAATTTTAATTGTACTTGCCTGCATCGGAGCAGTAGCAGCCATCGCCGGCATTGCTTATGCAGTTGTCAGATATTTGACACCATCTTATTTGGATGATGATTTCGATGATTTTGACGATGATTTTGATGATGATTTTTATGCGGATGATGAAGTTGTAAATGTTGATCACATTACACCAGAACAAGATAGCTAATGGAACGTGAGCAGGTAGTGCTTTAAAGCGGATTGCTCGCTTCTATCACAGCACAATACTTTGAAGAAATTCCAAGTATTGTGCTTTTTTCATACACTTTTTTTCTTTCTATGCATATAGTAAATTATATAGCAATTCTATTAGCCTTACTCAAATTTTTTTACAAGCCGATTTACCATTTTTTAATCCCAGTGAAGATACCAGCCTCATCGAAAAATCCAATGCAAAACAAACCCACGTGTCATTCTACTGACACCACCATATTTTTGCAAATGCATTTTCTAAAACACATTCGCAAATCTGAAACAATTTTGGGAAAGGGAAAAAAATATGTATCGTCAATTATCTTCTTATTCCATTACCATTATAGGTGGAGACCAAAGACAAACGCTGTTATATGATTCCTTAAAACAACAAGGTTATCAGGTTTCCGGTATTGCATTAGAACCTTCACCATATATCGACATGGATCCCAGCTGCTTTTCTTCTACCAAATTGCAAGCAAGCGATCTATGGATTACGGGTATACCATTTAGCAAAGACGGCATCCATCTATTTTCAAAAGCCGCTCCAAAAGCCATCTCCATACAATCTTTTTTATTCTTTTTACAGCAGGCGCCTCCTAAATTGTTGATTGGAGGGCAGTTTCCTAAGGAAGTGGTGGCATTTGCAAGAACCTATCAAATACCATGCCATGACTTATTAAAGCGGCAATCAATGGCCATTGCCAATGCCATCCCTACTGCTGAAGGCGCCATTTTTCATGCTATGAAAGAAAGTGTTTATACGATAGACCATGCTGCCTGTCTGGTTTTAGGTTTTGGCAAATGTGGAAAAGCTCTTGCCCAACGTCTACAAGGTCTGCATGGTAAGGTTACTGTTTGTACCCGAAGCGAAGAGGATTTGGCATATGCTGCCAGTTGTGGTTATCAAACCCTTCCTTTTTCTCATTTACAAAAGCAATTGCCTTCTTTTCTTTTTATTTTTAATACCATACCTGCTCCCGTCATGGGACCGAAACGATTGGCTCTTTGCCATGCCTCCTGCGTCATTATTGATATTGCTTCACAACCGGGAGGTGTAGATTTTTCCTATGCAGCGCAACACAAGCTGACTGCTAAATTATGTCCAGGACTTCCCGGTAAAATGGCACCAAAAAGTGCCGCTCTGATTTTAGAAGAACAAATCTTACGTTTGTTTTCTTTCCAAAATTAAAAAAGTGAAATGCATTGCCCCCTTCTGCAACCAATCTTCTTTTGCCCCGGCAGTTCTTGGGAACAAACATAACCGAACAAAGAGTTTTGCTTGCAAAACTCTAGCGCGACCGCGGTATTGCGCAGCAATTAACTCCATCTCCGCGGT
>JAFORL010000034.1 GCA_017393285.1 Lachnospiraceae bacterium | reverse complement strand
CCGGAGCTTGAGATCGTGCAGATTCAGTACAAAATTATTATTAAGATTTTGTAAAATACCAAAAAAAGCAAATCCTATAAAAAGTGCCATAGGTAAAATTGGTTTTGAAAATTTTGGAAATTTTCGTTTGATTGGTAAACTCCAAAATAGCCAAACTGCACAAATCATTCCCAAGGATAAGAAGGAGTGGGTATGAATCATTGGTAGGGCACCAGCTAAGATACCGGATACAATAAACCATTTTTTAGATTTACTTCTGACGGCATACAACAAAATCGTCAATAAAGTGAATAAAATTGCCCAACCAAATATGGTTGCACGTTGGGGAATTAGCATATTTACAATGATTTGTGCCCAACGCATATTTTTGTCACCTAAGCTGGTAGGCGTATAATAAAAATCTGTAAAGTTTCTAGAAATGGCTTCTTTATTCAAGAAATAAATAAAACCTAGTCCACCATTGAGGAAAAATAAAATCCAAGCAAAGCTGGCGGTACTGGTTTTTTTGAACCAGTATTTGATGAAGCAGTAAAAACCACAAAATAGTTGGAGACAGGCAACACACATTGGAAGCATATAGGCAAATCGAAGTGAAGCGCCAAATACATACATGCTTGCGCTGATGCTATCACAAAGAAATGGATAGGACAGACGAGCTCCATAATAAAATGGGTAATTAGGTGGAAAATGGGATTGGCTGGCAATACTGGTAATAAAGGATAAATGTACGTTCATATCTCCATAAGTAGCTTGTCCAGTGTGTAAAGAACCATCTGCATTTTCCGGAATTGTGTGTGTCTGAATACAATATAGGAAATAAATAAAACAAATTACAATCAAACCTAGGATGGGATTTCTACGTATAAACGATAGAAGTTCTTTTGGTAGGTTTTTTATATTTTCTATATGGGGGCGAATTGTTTTTCTGGTAAAATAGAAAACAATACCTGCTAACATACACATAGTAAGGAGTGCCAATATATGCCCGGTTTTGTGAAAGCCTACAAAAAAGGCAAATAGAATTGGAAACCAGTGTAAACAAACTGTACCCAAAACACTACCCAATAGGGTACGAAAAGCAATGCTTAGTCGATCTTTTTTTGAAATTTGAAATATGATAAAAATACCTAAACATTGAAAACATGCATAATAAAGGAAAGCAATCAGATTGCCGTTTGCTGTGCCATCAATCATTTTTGTTACCTCCAATCTGTTTATTTTCAAACCAGATAAATGCAAAAGAAGCACTCAATAGAAACATAGGAATATAATTTGTTATGTATCTTGCGTTGGTTTCCCATAGCAATAAAAATGCAAGTATACCTAGTGTACAGAGTCTAGGTGCAAGATAAGCCAAATTCTTTCTATGATTTTTCTCTTTAAAATAGGTAATGCATATACCAAATACCATCAAAAAATAAATAGAAAGAAGGTATCCGGTTGCATATCTATAATAGGAAGGATAATGTTCGCCATTATAAAGTATATAACTATGTAGTTCTATGGTTTCTGCAGGCGTATCATCTAAAAAGTCAGAAACAGCAATGGTACCATCACCAAAACAAACAGTAGCCTTTCCAAGCCAAAGTTGCCATAAACCAGTAAAGCCTAAGTCCTTTATGCGTTGATGAATCACTGCTTTACAAGCATTTGTTCTTTCTGATGCAGGATAAGAACGGGTGTAAGTATAATCGTCGGCATTGTAGTAACCGTTATTTTGCAAGCCCATCATAATCCAATGCCAATATGGCGTTCTCAGTTCATCACTTGTGGCTTTGTCTAGGTGGTTGTGATACATATAGGCATCAAATCCCTTAAAAAATATAAAACTAAATAACACACATAGTAGCGCAAAGAGACCAATTTTTTTCCAATTTATATGTAATAAACCATCAATAATTACCGCAATGAGCGCAATGACAACGGTGAATTTTATCAACATTCCTAAAGTAATGGTGAATACCATAATACAGCCAAGGATCCATTGTTTTTTGGGGGTAGATGCTTCTTTCCAGTGCAAGTATAAATAATAAAATAAGATTGGAAAAATCATGGAAAGTGAATCTGTATAAAAAGCAGCGCCTAAAATATAAAAAGGGAAAAAACATAAGCAGGTTACCAAGGCAACAATACTGTTTACAGAACCACTACATTTTTTTGCAGTTAATGTAATCAATAAAATGGTTGCAGTAATTAGGAGGCAATTAAAAGTCATGCCAACAGCGAAATAATCTTCGCATCCAAACCAATGTGCAATGCTAAAAATCCAATATAAGAAGGTCATGCCTCCCAGATTATTTGGAAAATATCCCATATATTCGTATTGATTTGTAAAACTACCTTCTGTGAGCCATTGGACTGCTCCACTGTAGATAGCGTCCATATCAAAGGCAGGGGTAAAGCGTAATTGGAAACCAGTGTACCAAATATAGATAAAAAATAGAAGTAAAGTGGTAATAAGAATACCTCTATAATACTGTTCGATGGTAGATTTCCATCTGGAAGCCAGATAATAGGTTAGGGCTAACAAGCCTACTCCTGTCAGTAAACCTGGAAGTAATTGGAAACAATTTGTGCCATGTATGGTATCATGAAAAAGAATATGACAGGAAACATAGCAGAAAATAATACAAAATATGGCATACAAACCATTGGAAATACATGTCTTTGCTTTATGCATAAGGTAAACTCCTCTCTAAATGATATATATTTGATATATTGTGGTAACGCAGTAGCATTCACGTCCGTTTACTATGGTATCATACTTATTTCTAATAGGCAATAAATTTGTAACATATAGGTGCTGATTTAGGTGGAAAATTCTTGCAAACACAATGTACAAAAAAATTGTAATATTTTAATAAAGACTCATCATTATTTACAAAAATAGGAAAAAAAGTGAAATTTACTTGCTTTATGTGAAAAAAATGGATATACTACATGAGAAACAAAAAATTAACATATTTGTCATAAATTAGACACAACTATTTCTTTTTTGCACAATATACATTTTGTTTTTGGGTTAAAAAAAGAAGTAGTTAATTTTTGGGTTTAATTTGTAAGAATTGGTTATGCATTGTCATCTAGAGTTTATTTTATCCCAGTCGGATAAGTTTTTTTCTTTAAGCGAAGCAAAGGGAGAAGTTATAACAATCCTATATCAGTTGGGGTAAAGGATGTCTGTGTATACCAATTGATGACAAAAGATGGAAAGGGGCAGACAAGTGAAAAGACTAGTTTGGACAAAAAAAGTTCAAAAACGTATGATTTCCTTTATGTTAGCAGGTACAATGCTTGTGGGTTCTGTGCAAGGAATGGATTTCTCTGCAAAGAAAGTGGCAAAGGCAGCACATAAAGATGAAGTTGCGCAAACACAGGAAACTTTTGGTGAAGGTGATTTGACCAAACAATGGACTACAGCCAAAGAAGCAGAAAAAATTTCCTCTGTATATGCAGGTAGTGTGAAAGCGGAACAGAAAATGACAAGAGAGATTACCAGGGATTGTGAGCTTCCAACAGCGGTTGATAACAGTCAATCTCCATATTTCCCTAAGGTAGATTCGCAAGGCGGAATTGGTTCTTGTACAACTTGGGCAGAGGTATATTATAATTTTACATATGAAATATGTAAAGCCAGAAAAGTTGCTGCGACAGATGATAATATTATGTCACCAGCCTTTGTTTATAATAAAATAAAGGGTATAGATGGTGGTTCAAGTGAATATAATGCAATCCGTATTTTGCAGGATATAGGAACTTGTAAGCATGAACAGGCACCGTTTCCGTATACAGAGGAGCAAAGTGTAAGTTGGTATCCGACAGAGGAATGTTGGAAGACAGCCAGCCAATATAGAGCAGGTGATTTTTGTGCAATTTCTAATCCGAAAACCATTTCTAATCCGCAAGATTCGGATTTAGATGAGATGAAACAGTATTTAGCAGACGGAAAGCTCATTACTTATACCACGTATTTTAAATGGGATAGAAGCCGTATTGCAAAGGGACAATCACATGCGAACGAATGGATTGCGTATCAGTCTTGTGTAGAGCCTTCTGCACATCGTATGACAATTGTGGGATATGATGATAGCATTTGGTATGATATTAATCAGGATGGCGTAAAACAAGATGCGGAAGTAGGTGCATTTAAAATTGTTAATTCCTGGGGAACAGGACAATATAATGAAAACAAGGGATTTATTTGGGTAAGCTATGATGCTTTAAATGAGCAATCTCAAGTACTACCTTACAATGAAAATAGACGTCGTATTTTTAGAAGTATGTGTGTGTTGCAAGAGGTCATTCCGCAAAGCTCTAATACTTATTTGTATACAAAGGTAAATACTGCAGATCGAAGTCAGAATTATATTACCATATACGCAACCGCAAAGCAGGATCAGAAAGTATATCAATACAACATACGTCCATTTTCAAATTATTGTAATTATTTTCATCTTTCACTAGATGGCTCCACAAATGCCAATGATGGTGAAATGGTTGTGGATTTGAATAACGTAGTGCCTGATATTTCAGCAGACACAGTAGAGGATTACACTTGGAAAATATATGTCAATGATAATGATGCAGATGGAAAGGCGATTACTGTAAAAGATGCATCTATTCGTGTAGGGGATACGCCTGTATATGAAGCGATAGATGGATTAAATGAAGAAATCGATGGACAAGAAAAAGAAGTGATGATGGAAGATCCAAATGCTTTTGTTATCAAGTCTTTTAAAGTTGACAAGGAATCACCGGTTTCTGTGGGTGATACCATTACCTTGAAGGCAGATGTACTAGGAAATCAATCCAAATATGAATTCCGTTTCGGAACTATTTTTAATGGAACAGAATATTTCCTCAGTGCAGATGGAAATAGTGAGAATTATACAGATAGCAACACATTAGAAAAATCATTGCTATATTTCTTGCCAGGGGAAGGTTATACCAATAAAGCAGTTGGAACCCATACCTTATTTGTTGATGTGAGAAAAAAAGAAACAGGAGAAGTAAAGCGTGAGACGATTCCATATTTTAAAGTGGACGATATGGAAATCACTTCTCTTTCTGCAAAATTGCAATCACCACAAAAGGTAGGCACAAAGATTCATTTGGTAGCCGAAGTAAAGAATGAAGTATATCACAAATATAATTGCCATAAGTTTTATGTGACTAAGGACGAAAAAACTACTTGTTTGAATCCAGTAGGGGATGCAGGTTATTCTATTGACTGGACACCAACAGAGGCTGGTATTTATACGATTACCTATCAGGCAACCAGTTATTGTGGTCAACAAGAACAGGCAATGATTTGTTATGAAATAAAGGATAGTATTGTACCTACAGCGACACCAGTGGTAACGACACCACCTGTGGAAGATACTACAAAAGTATATTTTGATAATTCTTATGCCAATTGGGGAAATGTATATGCTTATGTATGGGATAATAATAAAGTTTCAACGGTAATCCCAATGCAAGTAGTAGATGCAGAGCATAAAATTTATAAAGCAGAAATACCAAATCGTTACCCAAATATCTTATTTAAAAACACAGAAAGTAATTGGGATAAACAAACCTATGATTTGCAAGTGCCAACTACAACAAACAATTGTTATCGTGCCAATAGTGGAAGTAAGACTGGTGGTAGCTGGTATGCATATACAGATCCGTCAGAAATGAAGTTAACTACAAATGTAGAATTGTCACATTCACTTGCTTATTCTGGTGGTACGAATGTAACAATTTCTGGTGGTACGGCACCTTATACGTATCAATATACAGAAAGAGTTACGGATCGTAGCAAAAATGCAGAAGACTATGTTTATGTTTCTGATGCACAACAAATATATGGAAACTGGTTTCAAATTAGTCAAGGGCTGCATTGTGCAGGAACTTATATCACAGATATTACGGTTACAGATGCAAAAGGCGTAAAGGCAACTTGTCAAACGATAGGTAAGTTAGATCCGGTAAAAATTGTGAATGTAAAAGCAATGAAGGTATCACCACAAAAGGTTGGTACAGAAATTCAGTTGAAACATGATTTACAGGATGCTTGTTATTATAAATATGGTATAGGATCTCAGTTTACGATTACCAATAAGGTGACTGGTGCAAAAGAAGAGTTTTATGCTTATTATGATCATACGATTACATGGACACCAAAGGTAGCCGGTAAGTATCAGATTTCTATTTATATTTGTGATAGTGCAGGAGAAGAAGATACATTCTCGTTTGATTATGAAATTTATGGTGGAGTAGAACCAACAGCAACACCAGTAGTGACAGTGGCACCTACTAATACACCAGTGGTAACCACAGCACCAACAGCAACACCGGTAGTGACAGTGGCACCTACCAATACACCAGTGGTAACCACAGCGCCAACAGCAACACCGGTAGTGACAGTGGCACCTACCAATACACCAGTGGTAACCACAGCGCCAACAGCAACACCGGTGGTGACAGTGGCACCTACCAATACACCAGTGGTAACCACAGCACCAACAGCAACACCGGTGGTGACAGTAGCACCTACGAATACACCGATTGCAGATACGACAGTTGTATATTTTGACAATAGTCAGGCAAAATGGAGCAAGGTATATGCTTATGTGTGGGATAGCAATAAGACATCTACAGAATTGTCTACAACTAAGATAGCAAATAATATATATAAAGTAGAAGTACCAAATCGTTATGCCAATATTATTTTCAAAAATACTTCAAAAACTTGGAATTTACAAACCAATGATTTGCTAGTACCAAAGAACGCAAACAATTGCTATAAGGCATATAGCGGTAATCGTGCAGGTGGATATTGGTATGCATATCAACCAGTGGTAACCACAGCACCAACAGCAACACCAGTGGTAACAGTGGCACCTACCAACACACCGGTTATTACAACAGCACCGACAGCAACACCAGTGGTAACAGTGGCACCTACCAACACACCGGTTATTACAACTGCACCGACAGCAACACCGGTAGTAACCATTGCACCAACTAGTACACCAGTGGTAACAGATAAGGTAGCTGTTGAGTTTAATAACAAAGTTACACAATGGAAACAAGTATATGCTTATGTATGGAATAATGGGGGACAGGCGAAAGTATTTGCGGCAGCCTATGACTCTAATAACCGATACATTTTCAATATTGAAGGAAGATATGCCAATATTATCTTTAAAAACACAGAAAAATCATGGGATCAACAGACAGCAGATTTAAAGATGCCAAGTTATACAAATGATAGTGATGCAAAAGATAAATGTTTCACACCTAGTAGTAAGGCAAACCGTACAGGTGGAACCTGGGGAAGTGCTGTATATTTAAAAGATAGAAAATCCTTCTTCCCAGTCCTTACTGCAAATAAAAATGTTATAAATGTAGGAGAGGAGCTTACCCTTACCTTGCAGACAGATTATGAGACACCATCTGCCTATAACTCGAGAGGATTGGAATTGCAATTTGAAGATGGAACCCAAGATGTGATTCGATCTTTTGATGGTAGTTCCTATACAGACTTTTTCCCAGTAGTATCTGGTTATCAACGTACGTATTCTTGGGGAATTACAAAGCGCGGTACTGTGCGTATTCGCTATTTTGTAGTAGGTTATGAAGATCATGGCGAATATTCTCAACCGATTACAGTACAAGTAAGATAAAAAATGCGTTTTCATGGTCGTACTATATGCAGGTTTCTTGATTTCTGTAAAAGAGATTCAGAGCTGGTTTTATGGGGCGAAACTGGAAATATGCAATCAACAGAATAAGTGTAAAAAGAAGGCCGGCTTGGAATAATAGGAAATTCCAAGTCGGTTTTTGTTATATGGGGGCTATGGTATCGAAATTGTAATAACTATTTCACAATTACTACAATATATTGCTATCACTTTTGGATTTATTGTTTAATATTCACAAAAAACGAGATGTAATTTTTATGCAATAAAAACGAAATAAAACTAGAAAAAATTCATAAATATGTTATAATACAAATGTATAATTTAGTGGTTGTACACAAAGGGGATTTCCGAAACGACTAAAACTTATATACAATTTGTATAGCGCGCAGAACAAAAAATAAGGAAAAATGTAAAAAACCACGACTGAAGGAGAGGGCAATATGAAGAAAAAAATGAGAAAAATGAGTAAATCGTTTTCTGCCTGTGCATTGGCAGTTTCATTATCCGTATCTAGTGTTTCACCAGTACAACTCGTACATGCTACAGAAAATGTAAAAATTGATTATGACTTTGTAAACGATACCCAAGCAGGATATGCACAGGGTACGCTTAGCGTATCTTCTAATAAAGCAGGTACCTATCATTTGTATTGGGCAGATGACACGAAAGCATTGGATGGATATTATGAAATTAATAGCAAACTCAAAGACGAATTGACCAGTCGATTGGGCGGTAAGAAATTTGAAGGCAGAGGATTTATTGTAAAAGCAGGACAAAAAGCTTCTTTTACATTTGATGCCCATACTGCAATTCCAGCAGGTGCTACGAAAGTGATTGCTGTTACAGATACCAATAAGACGAATGTATCAGACGCGGTTGCTGTTTTCGATATTCCAAAGGACAAGCAGCTAAAATCAAAGAGTGGAGATTTATTATATCGTTTTAATTCTTATTCTGATATGCATTTATCTAGTGGTAGCTGGTGGTCAAAATCGAAAAAAAGATGTGACAGAGCACTTGAATTTGCGAAGGAAAAAAAGGTTGATTTTATCAATATTACCGGGGATATTACAACAAGTCCAAACGAATCTGAATGGAAGTTATTTAGAGACAAAGTGAAATCTGCTTCTTTTAAAGGTGATATTTGGGAATGTACAGGAAATCATGAATTAAAAGATGCTGCTGGTAAAAAGTGGTTTATAGACTATGCATTAAAGACAGATTCAGATTATAGCGTTGCTAAGGATAGTACTTATAACAAAGACAAAGCATATTACTATAAAGTAGAAGAGGGATCGGGAGACGTATTTATCTATTTAGCGTTAGAAAACAGCGATCCTACATCTGGAAATGTATTTTCACAAGAGCAAATGGGGTGGTTTGAAAGTGTAATAAAGAAATATTACGAAAGTGGTGTTAACATTTTTGTGTCTGAACATGCACCATATCAAGAATGGTCAATTGGTGAATTTAAATATGGAAAAAAATTATATAAGGCACATTTACAGAATAAAGGTACTACAAAAACCTTCATCAATATTTTATCAAAATATAAAAAGCTGATTTGGATGAGCGGACATACACATCAGGATTTATGTATGGCTACCAATTATTCTAATGAAAATGGAAATGCTTGTAATATGATTCATAATCCTGGATGTGGTGGAACTACCTACGGATATAACAAATCTGCAGCGGATAAGATTTCAAATGCATCAAAACAACAATATCACAGCCCAGAACAGGCAGTACAAGGAAAAGAAGATGGTGCAGGTTATCACAGCCAGGGATATTATGTAGAAACCTACGAAAATGAAGTAGTTTATCATGGTTATGATGTAGACAATAAAATGATTTATCCAGAATATTGTTACATCATGGAAGGTGCTCGTCATACGGACCCAACACCAACCCCTACAACAAAACCATTGGTAACAATGACTCCATTGGTAACAACGGCGCCAGTGGTAACGACAGCTCCTACCAGTACACCAATTGCAAAGACTACAGCTGTATATTTTGACAACAGTAAAGCAAAATGGAGCAAGGTATATGCTTATATATGGGGTAAGAATAAAGTGACTACAGAATTGCCAGCAACAAAAGTTGGAAATAACATTTACAAGGTAGAGGTACCAAAAGGATATCCAAATATTATTTTCAAGAATACCTCTAAAACTTGGGCGTTACAAACCAAGGATTTACTTGTACCAACAAGTGCAAATAATTGTTACAAAGCATATAAGGGAAATCGTGCAGGTGGTTCTTGGTATGCATATCAAGAACAGGGAACAGAGATGCCAAATACTTCATTAGAGGCGGTTGCTGCGCCAATACAAGCACCAGTGTTGATGAATTAAATTTCAGTTAATTAATTAAAAAAGCTTGATTAAAAAAAAATAATATGCTATAATATGGATACGATTTGCAAAAAGTAATACTCTGCAAGCGACAAAGTCAATAATTTGTTGCTTGCATTTTTCTCCAGTGACGTAATGATTCTTTTTGATTAAACATATTTTTATTACGTGAAAAAGCCATACATTTGTGTGGCTTTTTCTATTTTTATGTAATAGGAAATTGCGATGCAATTTCCTATTAGACAAAAATGCGACCCGAGGATGCGCAGACCGCGGAGATGGAGTTAATTGCTGCGCAATACCGCGGTCGCGCTAGAGTTTTGCAAGCAAAACTCTTTGTTCTAGGAAAGGTATGGAGGAAGTTTGCGCAAGAAGCGGAAGGATAGGAAGTGCATATGAAAATTTATTTGATTAGACATGGTAGAACGCCGGGAAATTTGGAAAAACGATATGTGGGAAGAACGGATGAAAGTCTTTGTGAAGAGGAAAGTATTCGACTGGCAAATGCTTGTTTCCCTAAAGTTGATCAAGTGTATACAAGTACTAGGAAACGATGTATCGAAACGGCACAAATACTCTATCCAAACCAAACGCCAATCCCGGTGGAACAACTGCAAGAATGTGATTTTGGCAGGTTTGAATATAAGAATTATGAGGAACTGAAAGAGGAAAAAGCATATCAAACCTTTTTGGAAACCATGGGGGAAAGTGGTTTTCCAGAAGGAGAAACCTTAGAGGATTTTAAGTTGCGATGCAAAAATGCTTTTCAAGAAGTCTTAAAACAGTGCGGAAAGGAAAAAGCAGTGGCATTTGTTGTGCATGGTGGGACGATTATGGCAATTTTAGATGCCTTTTCGAGTCCGCATAAGGATTATTATAATTGGCAGGTTGGCAATGGAGAAGGCTTTGTAGCTGATTTTTACATGGAAGAACCTAGAAAAATTTTATTACGCAATATAAAACCTTTGTAATTAGTTATGAAGAAACTAGTATGGAGAAATTCGCACAGGGAGGAAATAAATGCAACTTCAACGTTTATATAGTTATATCAGACAAGCAGTAGATGATTTTGAAATGATAGAAGAAGGAGATAAGATTGCGATTGGCATATCTGGTGGAAAAGATTCACTCACCTTGCTATATGGGCTTTCCGGTCTGCAAAAATTTTATCCCAAGAAATTTGAGCTGGTAGCAATTACTGTGGATTTAGGATATGAAAATTATGATGTTTCAAAAATCAAAGCATTATGCGAACAGTTAGGCGTGGCGTATTATGTTGTTGACACACAAATTGCAGATATGTTAGCAGAAGGACAGTGTTCCTTGTGCGCCAGGCTTCGAAAAGGTGCATTTAATAACAAAGCAAAGGAACTTGGATGCAATAAATTTGCCTATGCACATAATTTAGATGATGTGGTGGAGACGGTTCTATTATCGCTGATGTATGAAGGAAGATTTTCAACTTTTTGGCCGGTTACAGATATTGAGGGGCTGGGGATGAAACTGATTCGTCCCATGATTTATACACCGGTAACGGACATCAAAGGGTTTCAATATCAGTATGATTTGCCGGTTTCAAAAAATCCTTGTCCTTATGAAAGCAAAACCCAACGCCATTATGCGCGGGAACTGTTACAAGAAATGCATATGCATGCACCAGGGGTAAAAAAGCGTATATTGACAGCAGTAATGGATGGAACCATTCCAGAGTGGAAAATTCGAAGAAAGAAATAGGAGAGTCAAAAAAAAATGATGTGCAAGGCTATTTATCATGTGTCGGCAAGGAAAAAGGTTTGGAAATATGTGGAAACCATGATATAATGGGTGTAGAAGACATTTTTTGGAGGTAAATGCAATAAGGGGGCGATTTTTACGAAAAAAGAAGTAATTTGTGTCTTGTTATCATTTGGGGTTATGATAACTGGCTTGACAAGTTGTAAACCATTTGCTACGAAACAGGATAATACCAGCGCAAATAAGAATGAAGGAGAAATTGTAAATATTTATAGTTGGAATACGGAATTTCAAGGACTATATGAAAAATATGCAGCCGATTTGGCCAAGGAACATGGAGTAAAAGTAAAATTTATCATTAATACGAATGATCACAGTGCTTACCAAACCAATTTGGATATTGCTTTAGAGGAACAGAAGGATGCGATTGATGATGATAAAGTAGACATTTTTTTGATTGAGGCGGATTATGCTGGAAAATATACAAAGTCAGATGCTGTATTAGATGTACAGTCGGATATCGGTTTGACAGATGCGGATTTGCAGAATCAATATCCCTATACAAAAGATATCGTGTCGGTAAATAACCAGTTAAAAGCTGTATCATGGCAGGCAACACCTGGATTGTTTGCTTATAGACGGTCCATTGCCAAGGAGGTGTTAGGCACCGATGATCCGGAAAAGGTACAGAAAATGTTGGCAAATTGGAACAAGTTTGATCAGGTGGCTGAAAAAATGAAGCAGGCGGGATATTTTATGTTGTCAGGTTATGATGATTCTTATCGTGCCTTTTCTAATAATGTATCGTCACCTTGGGTAAAAGACAAGAAGATTATCATTGATGACAGTATCAAGGCTTGGATTACACAGACGAAGACCTATACAGAAAAAGGATATAATGACAAAACGACTTTATGGTCTCCACAATGGAGTAAGAATCAGGGACCTGAGGGAAAAGTTGGTAAACGATATTGAAAAAATCAAGGCGACCTTTCCTTACGACTGAATATGCAAGGGAAAGATGAACTGGGTCAAATGGGCAAGAGTATTGATCATTTTATTCAAACACTGCAAAATGTAATGCAACAAATCAATCATGGTTCTGTACAAATGAATGAAATTGTGCAAGATGTTAGTGAGAAAGTAACCAATGCCAATCGTGAAGCAGATGATATTTCGAATGCTATGGAGGAACTTTCTAACTCTATGGAAAATGTAGCAAATACAACCTTTGATATCTTGGACAATATGAATGAGATTGGACATTCGGTTGAACAAATATCAGACCGTTCAGATGATATGTTGCGTTATTCCGAAAAAATGGAAGGTACTGCCACAACCTTGAAGGAAAATGCCTTACAGAATAAGAAGCAAACCAGTGATATGACTACGCAAATTATTGATAAGTTGCAAAATAGTATGGAACAGAGCCGACAGGTAGAAAAAGTAAAAGAATTGGCAAATGACATTGTTAATATAGCAGAAGAAACAAGTTTGCTTGCCTTAAATGCTTCTATAGAAGCAGCTAGAGCAGGTCAGAAAGGACGAGGCTTTGCGGTAGTTGCGACGGAAATTAGTCATCTTTCAGATGCCAGTCGTGAGTCAGCAGAGAATATTCAGGCCATCAATAATTCTGTCGTACAGGTTGTATACGAGTTGATTGATAATGCCAGTGAACTGGTGGATTATATGAAGGATAAGATCCTTCCGGATTATGATAATTTTGTAAAAGCAGGTATGCAATACAATGATGATTCCAAGTATGTTTATAAAATTGTAGACGAATTCCATAATATGTCAGTCCAATTGAAAAAAAGAACGGAAAATGTGCAAAATTACATTGATGAGATTTCTACTTTAGTAAAAGACAGTTCGCAGGGAATTAGCAATGCGGCTTCCAATACTGGAAATCTATCCCAAGAAATACAGGTGATTGCAACGCGTATGCAGGATAACCAAGAGGTAGCTGATTTATTAAGTAAGGAAGCGGTACATTTTATCACCTCAAAATAAAGGAACAGGATTGCTTTAGAACTATCCTGTTGTAGAAAAAAAGAGACTATGACAAGAAAGCTGTTTGGATTTTTTTGTATAGTCTCTTTTTTTTGCCAGTAATTCCGCCCATTCGCTTTCCTTGTTTTTCGCCTTACCATAAACGTGAATGACTACTTCGCAGTCACTACAATATATGAAAGTGCATTGCAGGCAAGTATGTATGTATTCTGTTGACTAGGGAAAACATTTTTATAGTAAATATATGGTAAATGTATCTTGTTTGTAACTATGATATAGTATACTGAGCATGCAAATGTAAATTACTTAGTTTATTTTATGAGGTGAATGATGGTGAAAAATATTCGATTTTCTTTTTTGGTTATGTTGTTGTGTTTGCGTTTTTGCATCAGTGACGTTTCTGTGGTTGGTTATGCAAAAACAACAAAACAAAATACTGTTTCTGAAACAAAAAAACAAACTAAGACATATTCTTACAAAAAAAGCAGCTTATGCATTAAGAAATCGCAAACCATCCAACAATCTAAAAAGACAATGGAATTAGATGTAAAAGTAGCAAGTGGAGCTGGCATTTATGAATATTGTTTTGCCTTAGTAAAAGATGGAGAAAGACAAGATTTGCAATCTTGGTCTAATGATAGTGTGTATGCTTGGTCTGCAAAAGAAGCAGGTACATATAAGATTTACGCAGCAATACGAAAGAGAAATCAACCCCAACGTTTACTACAAAGCCGATCGTTTACTTTTCAGGTTGACGCCCCTCTAACAATCGAGAAGGTGACCTTGAAAAAGAAGAAGAATCAGGTGCAAATTGCAACAACTGCAAGTGGGGGAACAGAAAATTATTCCTATACATATTGGATTGAAAAAAATGGAAAGAAAATTTGGAAAGAAAAAAAATCTGACACACAGAATAGTGTAAATTGGAATTGCAAACAAGCTGGCACTTATCATGTGTATGTTAAAGTGCAAGATGATGCTGGGAATATATGTACGCATAAAAAAATAGTATCCATTCAATGATGGAGATTGGATGAGAAGATGGCCCGACTTAGAAAAAAAGTGCTAAGTCGGGTTTTTATTTTGCAATAGGAAATTGCGATGCAATTTCCTATTACAAAAAAACGCTCTGCGAGGATGCGCAGACCGCGGAGATGGAGTTAATTGCTGCGCAATACCGCGGTCGCGCTAGAGTTTTGCAAGCAAAACTCTTTGTTCTACGTTTTTTTCTAATGATGTTAACAGGACACAAATGTGGCTCAGTGCAGGAAATACAAGGGTTTGCTGTATTTGTCTGGATGGTGTTGTATTTTGGTAAAGAGCATAAGAAAAACTTGACCACCCAGATTTTTACAAGTGTATGATAAAAAATAGAATAAGTCATTGACATTTATAAGTGTTTGATATATACTAAGTGTACTAGGATAAGTAATACACATGATACTGATAGTACAATAAAGTGTATTTATGGAGTCTTTTTATGCAAGAAAAATCTATCTCGAAATTCTAGTATAAAAAGATTCCGAGAGTACATAAAAAGGAAAAGGAGGATTTCTATGATACAGATTGATTACAAAGATAGTCGACCCATTTATGAACAAATTGTTGAGAAGTTTAAAAACTTGATTTTGAAGGGAGTACTTACTACAGATGAAAAACTACCGTCTGTTCGTAGTCTGGCTTTGGAGTTAGCAATCAATCCCAATACGATACAAAAGGCATATGCCCAATTGGAGAGGGACGGATTTATATATACAGTGAAAGGGAGAGGCAATTTTGTTGCTGAGAAGGAGGATTTGGTTATGGAGAAGAAAGAAGAAATTTTGGCAGAGCTTCGACAGTTATTATTGATGGCAAAGGAAGTTGGCATTCAAAAGGAAGAATTGCTTGCTTTGTTTCAGTCTTTGGGGGAGAAGTAGGAGTAAAAAATAGTAAATAAAAAGGATACTAGGAGTGAAGAGTATGATAGAAATAAAAGAGTTGAATAAAAATTTTGGAAAAGATCAAATTCTTTCGGATATTAATTTCACAATTAAAGATGGAGAGGTGTTTGGGTTAATTGGTACCAATGGTGCCGGAAAAAGTACCCTTCTTCGTACAATAACAGGTATTTATAAGCCAAATAGTGGAACAGTTACCGTTGATGGACTGCCTGTGTACGATAATCCCAAAGCGAAGCAATTATTCTTTTTTTTGCCGGATGATTTATATTTTTCACAAGGGATGACACCAAAGAGTCTGGCAACCTACTATAAAGGGATTTATCCAGCATTTGATATAGAAAAATATATGAAATTATTAGACCAATTTCATTTAAATCCCAAGAAACGCATTTCTACTTACAGTAAAGGAATGAAGCGACAGGTTGCGATTTTGGCAGGGATTTGCGCCAATACCAAGTATGTACTGCTGGATGAATCTTTTGACGGTTTAGATCCTGTGATTCGAAAAGCAGTCAAACAGTTACTGGTACGAGAAATGGATGAACGTGGTATGACAACAATTATCACTTCTCATAACTTACGTGAACAAGAGGATATTTGTGATCACATTGGCGTTTTGCATCAAAGTAAGATTGTTTTGTCCAAAGATATGGTTGCATTAAAATGTAGCGTACAAAATGTGGAAGTTTGTTTTGCGTCTGATGCAGAAGCAGAACAGACCCTTGCAAAGCTTTGTATCAAAAAGCAAAAGCAAAAGGGACCTTTGTATTTGTTAACAGTAGAAGGAGATCGGGAAGAGGTAATGGAGATTTTGCATAGTGTGGATACCACATATCTAGATGTCCAAAGTTTATCCTTAGAAGATATTTTTATAAAAGAAATGGAGGCAATTGGTTATGACATTCAAACATTTATGGGAGAATAGATTATATAATCAAATCAAACTACAAACCATGTGGTTGGTTTGGTTATCATTTATAGCAGCATGTGGATTGGGATTTTTGTTTCATCTGGTATTTTTACCTGTGTATTCTGCGCACATACGTGAAGATGAACTGTTTCGTCATGGTGGACTTATGGTAGTCTATTGTGGTATCGGATTGTTGGCAGGTTGTAGTCGATTTTTGTATTTGCATTCCCAAAAGAAAGTGGATTTTTATCATAGTCAACCAGTTTCGATTATGGAACGTTTTTGGGTAAATGTTGCCACAGATATTTTGAGTATCTTGCCAGGTATTATTGTGAATGTTTTTGTTGATATGATTGTTTTCAGGGTGAATGGTATTTTCTCAAGAGAAGTCATCATAGAATTAATCTTAGCAATGGGATTTTCTGTGCTTGCATTTAGCTCTGGTTATGTGATGGCTGTTTTATGTACGATTTTAACCAATCATTTGATTTACACAGGCCTGTTTTTTTGCTTGGTTATATGGGGACCATTTATGTTGGCAGTCTCTCTGGATGACATGATTGCCAGAAGTATGAAACATATAAAGAGTTCAACGAATTTCTTGGATTATTTTGGGTACATCAATCCGATTAATCATTTGGCAGTTACCAGAAGTAGTCTGGACAATGGTGATTTTATCAAAGAAATTCTATGGCAGTTGTTCTTGATTATGGTTACAGTTGCACTGGCATATGTCGCATTTACATTTAGAAATATGGAGCGAACCAGTTTGGCTACGCCTATTGTATGGTTGAAACATGTGATACGTGGTTTTTCTATGGTGGTATTAATTTGTTTTACGCAGGCTTTGGGATATTACACCATAAGTTCCAATTTTGCCAATTCTATTCTCTATATTAGCATTTGTTGTATTTTACTCTATGTGATTGTGAATTACATTATAGAATTGAATTTTAAATGCATGATACAAAAGGTTACTTTTTTTACTTCCCTGGCAGGTGTGTTGTTGTATTTATGTATTTTCTTTGTATGTAATTATGATTTGTTGGGAATAGATCGATATGTTCCAAATCCGGAAAAAGTAAAAACCGTTACGCTTTCTGTGACACAGGAATGGAAGAATCATAATTCAGTAATGCAGACTTTAACTTGTAATGAGGTAGAATATAAGGATGTAGGAGCAGTTTGCAAAATGGCAAAAAAGATGATTGCCGTAGATGATGAATATGAAGAAGAAGGTATTAATCGTTATGGCTTTGGAGAGGATGTAATCGATGTTACCTATCACATGAAAAATGGCAAAATGATTACCAGATCTTATACTTACTACAATGAGGAAATGTATAATGGGAACGAAGTGCCATATTTGGCTATTGTGAATAGTAAGGAATTTATGGAAAGTGCATTACCAATTGTTTTCGATTCTTCTTATCTCGAAACATGGAAGAAGAAAGAGGGAAAAATTAAACTGGAAATGCTGGTATATCAAGAGGATGGAACAGATATAACGGACAGTGAATTTACAATCAATGATAAGAACAATTTGGAAGAAGTACAAAAATTGTTAGCTGCTTATCGGGAGGATTTAAATGCACAAGGAGATTTTTCTTTGTATCATCCAGATGTAGAAAATACTGTCTCGATTTACATAGAACAAAGTGACAAGAAGGGAGAATGGGAAGATCGTATCCATTTTGAGATTCCAATTGGTCAAAACTTTACAAATACCTTGGCTTTTCTTAAGGAGTATATCCCTCAATATAGTACAAGTTTTAATGGATGAGAGAATGGGGCTTCGTTTGGATATAGCTAATCAGACTCATATGTAAAAACAGATGGGGCTGTTGCGGTTGAGATAAGGTCACATAATATAGTGCAGTATTTACAAGTGCTATACTATATATGTATCTTGTCTTCTGTGCGACAGCCCCATCTTTTTTTGAATATAGGGAATGGTAATGGAATGCTTCTATGATACAAAACGGGGCAATTTCACTTTATTCTTGTTGGAATGATAAAAATTTACTATTGCAAAATCCGGCAGATATCTGTAAAATAAACATATGTTCGAATGACTATCGGTGTTCAAGTGTAACAGTTCAGGCAGCCCTACACACTTGACTGTGCAGGGGCGTATGGATCCATATATTTTGTCAGGCTGGCAGGCAATTCGCATGCGATAGCTTGCAGTTCAAGGTTAGAAAAAGGCATTTATGGTTGCAGTTGTAAGAAGATGATTTTATAGTGAAAATCAGATAGTAAGTTATGCGGTTGGCGAAGCAGTAAGCCCTTTTGTCTTAGACAAGGGCTGGTTCATCAGTATCAATCGTATGTATAAGATAGAAAGTGTAGGTGTAGAATGAATACAGAATTGAGGGAAAATAAGATTCATGGAACAAGTGCCTATCCCTATACCCAGTACTTTGTAGGACCGGTCAGACATCAATTTCAGTATCCGGTACATTGGCATGAGGAAATAGAAATTATATATGTAAAGGAAGGTAATCTGGATTTATATATAGATGGGCAGTCCTTTGTAGGCAGGGCGGGAGAAGTGTTTTTTGTAAATTCAAAAGAGTTACATTATATGGGTTCTGAAGATGGTATGGTCCAATATTGTACCATGTTATTTCCGCTTACATTTATTTCTTTCTTATCGGAAGACGCATTGGAAATCAAATTGATGCGTCCTTTGCGTATGGGGACACAGCAGTTTCCGAGAGTGATTACGGACAAGACAATGCAAAAAAGATTAGTAGAAATATTAGAAAGAATGATTGCGTTAAATCATGAAATGAAGAATAGCAATCAATTTGAAACTCGTATTTTGTTGTTGCAAATGATGCAAATTATGTATACGGAAGGATGTTTTAGAGAAAATAAAAGAACAAAGACCAATACTTTTGAAAAGAAATTATTGGCTTATATCCAGGCACATTATACAGAAAAAATGAGTTTAACAGAACTGGGGAATCGGTTTCATATGTCCGGTAAGTATTTATCCCGTTATTTTAAGGAACATTTTTCTATTACCTTTATACAATATGTGCAACATTTGCGGTTGGTCTATGCCAAGGAGTTGCTTCTGGGTACAGACTTATCTGTCTTAGAGGTTGCCTTGCAAGCGGGATTTTCCAGTGTGAATTATTTTAATCGGCTGTTTAAAGAAGTATATCAGACATCACCTTTACAGTATAAGAAGGAACAGTTGCAACAGGAAAAGGAAGGATTGAAGTTAGATGGAGAAAGAAAAAGTCTACATGGTAATTGATTTGAAATCTTTTTATGCCTCTGTTGAATGTATAGAACGGCAATTGGATCCTTTGACTACCAATTTGGTAGTGGCAGATGCGAGTCGTACAGAAAAGACTATTTGTTTGGCTGTATCACCCTCGCTGAAAAAATTTGGTATTTCCGGACGGGCAAGATTATTTGAAGTCGTACAGAAGATACAAGAAGTCAATGGGCGACGACGTATGGAATTGGTTGACCGCACGTTTACAGGCGTGGCAACAGATGAAAAGGACTTATTGTTGCATCCGGAATATGCAGTAGATTATATTGTCGCGCCGCCACAAATGGCAAAATATATGGCATACAGTACTAGAATATATCAGGTGTATTTAAAATATATTGCCCCGGAAGATATGCATGTATATTCCATTGATGAGGTTTTTATAGATGCGACTGCCTATTTGGAGCTGTATCATTTGACCGCTTATGAATTGTGCAAAAAGATAATCCAAGATGTGTTGGCTACAACCGGGATAACTGCCACTGCGGGAATTGGGAACAATATGTATTTAGCCAAGATTGCCTTGGATATTATGTCCAAACGAATTTCACCTGACCAGGATGGCGTTCGCATTGCACAATTAGATACACGTAGTTATCGGGAACAATTGTGGAATCATGAACCATTGACGGATTTTTGGCGGATTGGAAGTGGATATGTCAAGAAACTGAAGCAATATGGGTTGGTGAATATGGGGGATATTGCCAGATGTTCCATTGGAAAGCCTGGTGATTTTTATAATGCAGAATTATTGTATCGATTATTTGGCGTAAATGCAGAATTGTTGATTGATCATGCATGGGGCTGGGAGCCTTGTACATTACCTTTGGTGAAAGCCTATAAGCCGGAAAATACCAGCATCAGTTCCGGGCAGGTATTACATTGCCCTTATACCTTTGAAAAAGGACTGATTATTGTAAAAGAAATGACAGAATTATTGGCCTTGGATTTGGTTGAAAAGGGCTTGGTTACGGATCAGCTGGTTATGACGATAGGGTATGATATAGACAATTTAAAGAAGGGAAAACAGCCTATTTCTTATCAGGGGGAAGTGACGGTAGATCGTTATGGCAGAAAGGTACCTAAGCACGCCCATGGCACCAAAAATTTAAAAAATTATACTTCGTCCACCAAAGAATTATTGGATGGGATAGAAAAGTTATACCAGCAGATTGTAAATCCCAATCTTTTCATACGTCGGGTGAATATTGTTGCCAATCATATTCGAAATGAGAAAGCAATACAAACAGAAGGGCAATACGAGCAGATGACTTTGTTTATGGATGTACAAGAAATGGAAAAACAAGAAGAAGCAAAGAAAAAAGAAAGACAACTGCAGGAAGCCATGCTTTCTATTAAGAAAAAATTTGGGAAAAATGCAATTTTAACAGGAACCAACTTTAAAGAAGGGGCAACGACAAGAGATCGAAACAATCAAATTGGAGGGCATAAAGCCTAGTGAGGAGGGATTGCGATGAAATCCATGAAGTTATATGAAGATATGTTGGATATGGATTATCCTATAGCCTCGCCCCATGTGCCTATGGAACTTGAAAAAAGAGCAGCGCAATTTGCACCCTTTGCTGCATTAACGGGATATGAGGAGGTCATTCGGGAAACCAATCGTTATACCTGTGCACCTATGGAGTTGGACGAAAATAACAAACAGGAGTTAGACGTGAAGTTACAGGATATTTTGCATATGGCTGGGACGAAGGTGTGCGTACAAATTGAATATTTTGTCCCAGATGAGAAAAAGGTAGGAGGGGCATACTGTAAGGTGGAAGGTGTGCTGAAGAAAATAGATTCCGTCAATCGAGAAATTGTCTTAATGGATGGAACTCGGATTGGACTGGAATGTATTATTGATATAAGCACAAATCAGACAGTCTTTATTTAGTCAATATTCACAAAAAACAAAAAAAGTAGGCGAAAAGAATACAAAACATGAAAAAAACAATTGCCTTACAATCTAAAATATGCTATAATAATGTTACAAAATAATAAAGAAAATATTACAAAAATGTACAAAATGAACATATCAATATAAAGTGCAATATGCATTTGGAATAAGCTGGTAGTTGAAACAGATTGGAGGCATTGTATGATAAGAAAAAGATGGAAAAAATTAATGGCAATTACATTATCAGGATGTTTATGTTTGGGAATTATGCCAAGTGACACATTTTTGATTTCGGCGAAAGTGGAAAATGATGTTTCCAATACGAGTGTACAGGAAGATAGCAATCATGTATACAAGGTTGAAGTAGATGCTTCTGGAAATGTTGTGTCAGATAATGCATCAGATTTGGAACACCAAACTTTTAGTTGGGATAATGTCAACACCTATTTTGTTTTGACAGACCGTTTCAAAAATGCTGATAAAAGCAATGATCATTCTTATGGTCGTGGGTTAAAGGCAGATGGAAAGACAGCGGTGGAAGGATTGGACACTTACACAAACCCTGGTACTTTTCATGGTGGTGATTTAAAAGGATTGACAGAGGAAGTAGAAGCCAACTATTTTAATAATTTAGGTGTCAATGCCATTTGGATTACAGCGCCATATGAACAAATCCATGGATATACTTCCGGAAATGTTAAGAGTGACAATGCAAATGTATATCCTGATCCGGATAATCAAGGTTTTCCGTATTATTCTTATCATGGATACTGGACTTTAGATTATAGTAATATTGATGCCAACATGGGAACCGCAGAAGATTTTGCGAATTTTGTAGATAGTTGCCATAAACATGGAATCCGTGTGGTTATGGACGTGGTTATGAATCATGTGGGGTATACTACCATGCAGGATGCTGTAGATTATGGTTTTGATGGGGCTTTAAAAGGCGATTGGCAATCCTATTATTATGGTAATTCTACTAGCTTGATGGGTGGTAAGCCAGAGTGCCAAAATTATTGGAATTCAGAATCTCAGATATGGGCAAGCAAATGGTGGGGACCTGGCTTCGTTCGAGCAGATTATCCGGGCTACACAGCAGCTGGTGGTGGCGATATTACCATGAGCTTGTGTGGATTACCAGATGTCATGACGGAAGATGATGCGCCAGAGTTAAGCAGCACACCTCCACTCTTGGTAACCAAATGGACGAAAGAAGGACGTTTGGCACAGGAAGAACAAGAGTTAAATGACTTTTTTGCCAGAACAGGATATAAGAGACAGGCAAGATATTATATTATCAAATGGTTGTCAGATTATGTAAGAGAATACGGTGTAGATGGTTTCCGTTGTGATACTGCAAAACATGTGGATTTGAGTGCTTGGAAGGCATTGAAGACGGAATGTGTTTCTGCCTTAAAAGAATGGAGAACCAATAATCCAACCAAGGCAGGTGCTGATTGGACAGATGATTTCTGGATGACAGGAGAAGCTTGGGAACATGGTGTTGGTAAGAGTTCGTATTATTCAAATGGTTTTGATTCTATGATTAATTTCTCTTTTCCTAAAGAAGGTAATCTGTCATCTTTAGAGAACGTTTATAGTAGCTATGCAAGTATGATTAACTCGGATGATAGTTTTAACGTGCTTAGTTATGTTTCTTCTCATGATGATGCGGCAGGTGCTGGGGTATTTGAAGCATCGGATGACCAAAGCAAGAATTTGGGTACGAGTTTATTGTTAGCGCCAGGTGGTGTGCAAATTTATTATGGCAATGAGGTCAATCGACAAATAGCTTGGAAGAATTTCTTTACCGGAAGTGATTATTTGGATCAAAGATATCGTTCCGATATGAATTGGGATTCTATCAATACAGATGTATTGCAACATTGGCAAAAAGTAGGTCAATTTAGAAATAAGCATCTTTCTGTGGGTGCGGGACAGCATGAAAAATTAGACGGAGATGTGTATACTTTTGCAAGAACCTATCATTTAGAAGAAAATGATGAGGATAAAGTGGTATGTGCATTACCGGGAACAGCAGGTACTTACGACATATCCGTAGCAGGTGTTTTTGAAGATGG
>JAFORL010000202.1 GCA_017393285.1 Lachnospiraceae bacterium | reverse complement strand
ACCTTTTTCCATACGGTTAAGTGAAACCATCAATCCTTTGATTTCAACATCCCCCTGTGCCATAATGATAGGGAATGTCTCTTCGATAGACTTTCCGGATGTAGTAACATCCTCAATGATAACAACTTTGTCACCATCTTTGATTGGGCTACCAAGTAAGATGCCTGTATCTCCATGGTCTTTTACTTCCTTACGGTTTGAACAATAACGGATTTCTTTTCCGTATAATCTATGAAATGCCATTGTGGTTGCAACACTAAGCGGAATTCCCTTATATGCCGGTCCAAATAACACATCAAAATCATCACCATAATTTTCGTGAATTGCCTTTGCATAGTACTCTCCAAGTTTCTCAAGTTGAGCACCTGTTACATACAGACCTGCGTTCATAAAAAATGGTGACTTTCTACCGCTTTTTAATGTAAAATCACCAAATTTTAATACATTACAATCTACCATAAATTCAATAAACTCTTTCTTATAAGCTTCCATAATCATTAAATCCTCCTATATTTTACATGTACCCACCACTTGTATTAGCAGGAATCATCACTAACTTTAATAAATTATTTCTTCTTATTTTTTCATAAAAACAACTTATCAAAAGTTTTCCATATGTTTCCCATTTTACCATAAAACCCTATTTCTAGCAATCAAAAATCAATACTCTTTTTTTATCGCTCCTTTAATTCCATACATCTGTCGGAATTTTTCCACTTCATCTTCCCCTCTGATGACCATGATATCTACAAATTTCCCAGTGGAATTATCAAGGAAGCCAGCCACCTGCTCTCCTGTGCAGATGCTGGCTCTGATTATCGGGATATATTTCTGTTCTTTTCACTCCGGTTTCCATTTCAAATGAACTGCAATCTTTTATTACAGTCCGTTTTCTATTTCAAAGCTACTGCCTTCTTTATTCTTTTTCACCCGGATTTGTTGTGGAATATTTTCCATCAGTTCTTCCCGGTGACTAATAATACCTACCAGTTTCCCTTTTCCTGATAAATGAAGCAAAGTTTCCATTGCATTGTCTATGGATTTACGATCCAAAGTTCCAAATCCTTCATCAATAAACAAAGCATCCATCTGAACACCACCAAGGTTTCCAGAAACTGTATCGGACAAGCCTAAAGCCAGGCTTAGTGATGCTTTAAAACTTTCTCCACCGGACAGATTTCCAACCGGTCTTCTATGACCGGTAAAATTATCAAGCACTTCCAAATCAAGAAATGTATTGCTCTGTTTTCCAAGGGAGTCTTCCTGACGATACAATTCAAACTGACCATCGCTCATCGGTAACAATCGTTTATTTGCCGCAGCTATGATTCCATCAAATCCTGCTGCCTGAATATATTGTTCCAACGTAATCTTACCGTTTCCTGTTTTTCCTTTCACAAGATTATATAATCTGGTACTGATACTATTTTCTTTTCTTGCTTTCTCAAGTTCTGCCTCTTTTGCAGAAATCTTCTCCAAACGGTCTTTATTTCCCTCGATTTTATTTTTCATTCCACTAACAAAATCTCTCATACCAGACACAATCTGCTCCTGAGCTTCACAGGTTTCTTTTAACTGATTTACATCCACAAGCACAATTCCTTCGGCATTCTTCTTAGCCTCTTCCAACTGTGCCTGATTGGTAACAATCTTCTGTTTGTACTGATTGATTTCTTCACTGGCATTTTTCATCTCAGTTTCAGAAAGAACAAAGGCCAGCATACAATCTACGGTTTCAAATTCATGTTCCTTAAGGGCAACATGCAGTTGCAGTTGTTTATCAGCCTCTTCTTTCTTCTCCCCTGCCAGATTATCTTCTAACGTTTTCAAGGTTGCATTTTCTGAAGCAAGCTTTTCATCTGCTTTCTTCTTTTCTTTATCACAAGACTCTATTTTATCCAAAATCCCTGTTCGCTTACTTTCTGCCGTTTCTTTTTCTTGCCTTGCAATCTCCCAATTTTCAAAACTAAGTTCTTCCAGCGTTTCTAACACAGCTTCCTTCTCTTTTATTTTGGTCACTGTTTCCTGTTTATTCGTCGCAAATATATCCTTGTCTTTTAACAACTGTTCTGTTTTTTCACCTTGTGCCTGTTCTAACTCTTTCTCTGCACTTTCCAAGCTCTTTTTCTCTTTTTCCAAGACATTTTGCAATGTAGTGTTTTCCTGTATTTTTTCCTTTACGACCTTATCTGCTTCTTTCACCATGTTTATAAGTGCATCAAAAGAAACCGTTCCAATCTCGTACTCCAATAGTTCATGTTCCAAACAATCAAGCATATCAAGTCTTAACCGTTCTTCTAATCCTTTAAGAGCAGTTTTCACTTTTTCTGCTTCCGTACAGGCTTTTGATTTAATTTCCTGAAGCTTATTTTCTTCTTCCCTTAATTTTTCAAATGCATCCTCTGTAATTGCTTCCTTTGGAAGCGTTGCAAGATTTGGATGATGGGCGGAACCACAAACCGGACAGGCTTGTCCTTCTTTCAATCCATTAGCTAAAATTCCTGCACGACAATAATCTAATATTTTCTCCCCTTCCATTCGCTTCCGATTTGCCTCATTATAATTTATATCAGCTTCTTTAAATGCAATTTGTTTCTTCTCTAATTCTTTTTGTTTTTGTTCTCTTTCAGAAATTTGATCATTGATTATAATTTGAAGACGACTAGCTAAATCCTTGTATTTCTCACTAAGTAACTGTGCATCTCGTAACTGATCAGGAACCTGAGACAACTCTTCTTTCCTTTTCTTAAGAGTTTCAATTTCACTCTTTAAAACGCCTTCTCTTTCCTCTAATGTAAGCTCCTGCTTTGCAAAATTCTCTGCCTTCTTTTTAAGCTGTTGAAGTTCTTTTGTAAGGTCATCTCTTTGTTTGTATTTTTCTTCTTCCTGCCCGATTTTTAAAATCTGTTCCTGAAGAATATCCGCTTCCGGCTCATCCTTTTTTGCCCTTTCGAGGGAAATCTTTGCTTCCTCAGCTTTGTTTTCTGAAACCTTTACATCCTCCATCTTGTTTGCAATTTGCACTTCCAACTCTTTTACGGATTTCTCCTTTTCTTTCCATGCATCGTAAAAAGGCTTGACTTCTCTGGTTGCTTTTTTCTGTTTGGTTAACAAAGCCTCCTTTTCGTCCATCTCGTTCTTCTTTTCCAGTAATTCTTTTTCTTCCTTTTGGAATTTTTCCAAAGCTTCTATCAAAGAATTATTGGTTTCAGAAATGGCAAGTTCCTTTTTCGTTTTTTCTAAAAGTTCTTCCTTTTCTTTTAAATGCTTTTGTTCACTTTCTAACTTCTTTTCATCCGATCTAATCAAAGCCTGCAACAACCCTAGCATTTCTTCTACATTCCATACACTTTTGGCTTCTTTTAACTTGTTCTGTAATTCTTTGAAAGCCTCAGCAAATTCATTTTCTTCCACCACCGAAACATCATGAAAATACTGTATCATACTATCTTCAGTCTTAGCTTTCTGTTTGTAACTTGCATCCATTCTGTCTTTCAAACGGTATTCAATTTGGTTGTAGCCCTCCGTTTGAAAAATGGTACGAAGAATTTTCGTTCGCTCATCCGTCTTTACATTGAGTAATTCCCAGAACTCTCCCTGTGCAATCATGGCAATCTGTTTGAATTGATTCACATCAATTTGCAAAAGTTCCTTGATAGCTGTATTCACGGGTTTAACCCCTTCGATAGGCTCCCTGTCATCAGAATAAAAAACAGCTTCCCCTTTCTTTTGTGTAACTCCGGTTCCACGCTGTTTCTTCTTCTCATACTCCGGACTTCTCCATATATGATAGTTTTTTCCCTGATGAGAAAAATAGAAATCTACATAGGTCTCCACCCCATCTTTTGCATATTCACTTCGCAAATTTTTCGTATCTCTGAAATTTCCACTGGTATCTCCATACAACGCATAACAAATGGCATCAAAAATCGTGGTCTTTCCGGCACCGGTGTCACCGGAGATTAAAAATAATCCCTTCTCCTGGAAATCCGTAAATTCAATTACTGGCATTTCCCCTGCATATGGTCCAAATGCACTCATAATCAATTTAATTGGTTTCATGTAACACACCTGCCTCTCTTGCAACACATCTCATAACATCCATTTCTTCTTCCGAAATCTCACACCCATATACCTGCTGATAAAAATCACAAATCAGCTCATCAAAAGAACGATTTTGGGCAATTTTTGAAATATCCACTTGCTCGATTTCCCTCGTGTGAGAATTATCATAATCAATCTTTACCGTATTTGGATAGAACTGCTGAAAAATCAGCATGGCATCACTTATTAGCTCCTCATCCGTAAGGGTTGCATAAATATAATCTTCATCATCTGTGATATTTGACGGATCCAGTAATTGTTTCATCGTTCCCTTGATATGTCTTAAGTTTCTCTTTGGAACAATTGGAAGTAACTCAATATCCACCTGACCTTTCCCACCAATGGTAATAATAGGCACAGATTTTTCATTGTTTACCTCACTGAGAGAATACTTAAGTGGAGAGCCAGAATACCGTACTTCCTTTCGCCCTACCTGCTGTGGAGAATGAATGTGTCCCAATGCCACATAATCAAACGCATCAAAGCAGTCATATCCAATCTTCTCCACCGTACCTACACTTTGGGTTCCAAGACTCTCTGAACCGGAAAGCGCAGGATCTTCACTTCTTCCCATGACAAATTGGTGTGCCACCAAAACAGTATTTCTCAATGGGTCCATATCTGCCTCTGCTAAAATTGCTTTCACTGCATCTTCATAGGTTTCAATTTTTGCTTCCGGATGAAAATGCTTTACCTGGGATGCTTTTACAAATGGCAACAGATAAATATCTGCTTCCTCCTCTCCCACCTTTAATGTCTGTTTACAAAGACTTCCGTCATATTTTGCAGCAATAAAAATGTTGTTATCCAAAAACAGACGGCTACCATAATTTAATCGCTCATCCGAATCATGATTACCACTAATCATGAAAACATGTACCTGTCTCTTTGCCAAACTACTTAAGAAATAATCCAGCATTTTCGTTGCCGCCTCACTTGGTACGGCTTTATCGTATACATCCCCTGCAATCAAAACACCGTCTACAGATTGTTCCTCCACTATTTTTAGCAACTGATCCAACATGTATTGCTGATCGTCTTTCAAATCAAAATTCGCCAAGGATTTGCCAAGATGTAAATCTCCTAAATGCATTAGTTTCATCCGAAATAACCTCCCTAGTTTTCTATTTTCATAGCTTCTTCGCACGCTTTCACAGCATCCTCTAATGTATCTGCTGCCAGCAAAAATCCTGTTGCATGACAAAAAGTAAGAGTTTCAATTCCTGAAATCTTTTGTAATTCCTCCTTTGGTTTTCCCCACCACTCCTGTGGAAATGGTACCTTAAAAATCTCCTCCTCTGCATCTTCAATGGCAGGTTGTGCATTATATCCACCTCTTTCCGATGGAAAAATTGCAAAATACACATCTGAATCTACCAGATATTTTTTCCATGGAATAAATCGCGGCAAAATCAAAATATGATTTTCCATATGCTCCATAGCTTCCTCTAACATAAGATTTGCCTTTTCCCTTCCTTTGGCATACACCAATTGTCGTTCCAATATAGCCTGTGCGATATCAACTGCCCGAAAGAAAAACTCGTCTGCATCTCCTTCCTCATCCCAGCTAGGATTAAAAATGGATATCCTTCTGGCTAAATCACAAGGTTCCCCTGTGTTATCAGAATAATCCAGTGGCTGAATAAAACTTTCATCAAATAACAAAGCCTCCTCTTCATTTAATAACCGGGTTCCAAACTCTCTCCATAATAAACCAAACGCCGCATAGGGACAACCATTTTCCCGAACTTCTTTTTCCTCCTGATGATGATCAAACGCTCCAAACCCGATGTCAAACACCAAGCCATCAAAATCTTCCGGTATCACAAAACCTCTTATAATCTCAATTTCAGGAAACAAAATTCGTAACAATGCTGCACTAAACACATCATCCGAATGAAACTTTCCCCCATGCGTAAATGCCTTTTTAATTTTCATCATTTCTTCCATATCTTCTTCTCCTCCAAAACAATTTCTTCAAAACAAATCTCCACAAAAAAAGAACAACCATACCAAATTGTCTCAGTTATACTTATATGATTGCTCTTTTTTTATTTATGACAGCTTTAATTGCTCAATCAAACGTCTATTCATATCATCATAGGAATCCCAATCCACTGTACCAATTATAACTTCTGCCAAATACTTAATGTCATCATATACTTTTTTATATGTAACTTCATTTGGATTAATGTATTTATCTAACTTTGCATCTTTTAGAATTTTCTCATTAAATACTTCTTCCATCTTGT
>JAFORL010000201.1 GCA_017393285.1 Lachnospiraceae bacterium | reverse complement strand
GCCAAAGCTAAGTCCGGATAGGCTAAGAAACGTTCTTCCAAGAGTTCGAAATCTGCTGTATCTTCTTCTTCTGTATTATCATCTTTGATTAACCAAAAGACGAGTTTTTCAATTTGTTTGATAAATGGTGCCAAAACCAAAATGGTTAAAATTCTATAAACTGTGTTGAGTAAAGCAATATGTACGGAGGTCATCTTCATATTCATAAAAGAAAATGTTCCGTTTGGCGCAATGATTGCCTGGGTTATGTAAAAGATGCTGGCCCAAATTACCATACCGAATACGTCATTAATCAAATATACGAATGCAGTTCTTTTACCATTCTTGTTAGAACTCATACCAGATAATAAAACCGGTGCAGCGGCACCAATACCGATACCCATGATGATTGGCAGCGCAGCTGAAAATGGTAAAAAGCTTGTGGCTGCAATACTCTGCAAAATACCCACTGATGCAGAAGCACTTTGCAATATAGCTGTGGATAAAATACCAACTAAAATACCCAAAAGTGGATTTGAAAAATGGGTAATCGCTCTTGTAAAGGAAGGAATTTCCTGCAAGGGACTCATGGCTGTCTTCATGGTAGACATACCTACCATCAAGATGGAAAAACCTAGCATGATATCACCCAGATAGCGATGGGATTCCTTCTTAGAGAGATTACGTAATAGTATACCAATGATTGCAACAATTGCAGCGATACTGGAAGAAGACAGGAGTGTGGCAATGCCACCGGCGCCTTCTACATCAGATAAACATAAAATCCAACCTGTAATACTGGTTCCAATGTTTGCTCCCATGATGATACCGATTCCTTGAAATACTTTCATCATACCGGAATTTACGAAACCAACCACCATAACAGAAGTGGCAGATGAAGATTGGATAATAGCGGTCACACCTGCACCTAGTAAAATACCTTTCAGAGGATTGCTGGTTAATTTATAAAGCAATGCTTCTAATTTGTTTCCGGCAACTTTTTTCAAACCATCACCCATGATGCTCATACCAAATAAAAACAAGGCAATACCACTCAGTAAACCGAGTATAATTTCGATGATTTTGATTGTGTCCAATGTTTCCATGATCTGTAATCCTTTCGAAAATAATATGAAATTGTGATGTAGGTAAGTAGGAAACTGCCAAGGCGTCTCGCATATGGAGACGCACTAACATACTTACATATAATATCTACGTTTTTGCACTTCATGCCTAGTATATCACATAAACTTATCATATGAAAAGCCTAAAAATAAAAAAATAATAAGATACCCTTCCGATTGCCCTCCACTCTTTGCTATGCGGGAATGTGTGGCTATATATATTTTGTTAAGCGCGCAGCAATTTGTAGGGGATTGCTTTCTGTGAGTGGTAACTAGTTGGCTTTTGCTTCTGGTGTGAGAAAAGGAAAAAGCAGCACGCTTGCAAAATGTACTGCAGTTGTATTCTACAGTTTGCTTCTGGTGTAAGAAAAAGAAAAAGTCGCACAGGAATTTCTTAAAATAAATAGGAGAATTAGGGAGTTCACAAGTTTGGTGTGCCTATGTTATAATAATGAAGCAAAAGTGTTACAATTGTAAGGAGCATAAGAGAGAAGGAGAGACGGAGATGCAGGTAAAAATTTCAGAAAATGTGCAATATGTTGGGGTTGATGATGTAACTATAGATTTGTTTGAAAATCAATATCTGGTACCAGAAGGAATATCTTATAATTCTTATTTGATCTTAGATGAAAAAATTGCCTTGATGGATACGGTAGACAGAAGGGGAAAGGATGCTTGGGAGGCAAGTCTAAAAGAAACCTTACAAGATAGAGAAGTTGATTATTTGGTAATTTCTCATATGGAACCGGACCATGCAGCTTGTATTGCAGATGTGGTGGATAAATTTCCAGAGATTACTTTGGTAGGAAACGCAAAGACTTTTGTTTTTATGGATCAATTTGATGAAGAAGGAAAATTGCAACAGGTAAAGCGATTAGAAGTGAAGGAAGGGGATTCCTTAAGTTTGGGTACCCATACCCTTCAATTTTACATGGCGCCAATGGTGCATTGGCCAGAGGTTATGGTTACATACGAGACCAGTGAAAAAATATTGTTTTCTGCAGATGGATTTGGTAAATTTGGTGCCTTATCCAAGACGGTAGATGGAGATTGGGCTTGCGAAGCCAGAAGATATTATTTTAATATTGTTGGCAAATATGGCGCACCAGTGCAGGCTTTATTAAAAAAAGCGGCTACCTTAGAAATAGAAAAAATTCTACCTTTACATGGTCCGATTTTAACGGGAAACTTGTCTTATTATTTGGATTTGTATCAGACCTGGAGTAGTTATGAACCAGAGAATAAAGGGGTACTGATTGCTTATGCCAGCTTGCATGGAAATACGGCAAAAGCGGCAGAAACGTTAGGAGAAATGTTGCGTGAAAAAGGCGAGGAAAAGGTGGTAGTCAGTGATTTGGCAAGAGCGGATTTAGCGGAAGTGATAGAAGATGCCTTCCGTTATGATCGTATGATTTTATGTGCTGCCAGTTATGATGGTGGTGTGGTACCATGCATGCAGGATTTTCTACACCATTTACAGATGAAGGGCTACCAGAAGCGTACAGTGGGCTTAGTGGAAAATGGAACTTGGGCACCGAGTGCTGGGCGTACCATGAAAGCAATGTTGGAGAATATGAAAGATGTGAAAGTGGTAGAACCTATGTTGACCATTCGTTCAGTCATGAAAGCAGGAGACAAAGATACCATGGAGCAATTGGCAAATGCAATGATGGAATAAGTAGGAAATTAAAAAGTAACAGGAGATAGAAGAGGGGTAACCTTGTGACCGTTTGGTTTACATTGTTACCCTTTGTTGTGGGAAAGGAAGGTTGAAATGAAAAGAGAAAAATGGATTGCTTTTATCAAAAAAGAGGTTGTATTGGTGGTTTCTGCAATTTTGGCCTTGCTTTCCATGTGCTTGGTTCCGCCATCTATAGCTTATATCCAATATATAGATGTTCGGGTGCTGGCAATTTTATTTTGCTTGATGACGGTAATGGCAGGTTTGCAAAAGAACGGTGTGTTTGGCTGGGTTGCCAGCGTTTTGTTACAGAAAACAAAAAATGTTCGCCAACTTTGTTTGGTCCTGGTTTTTTTGTGCTTTTTCTTTAGCATGTGCATTACCAATGATGTGGCATTGCTGACCTTTGTTCCTTTTTCGGTTTTGGTTTTGCAAATGTGTCAGCAGGAGCAGTTTTTGATTCCTGTGATTGTTTTGCAAACTATTGCAGCAAATTTGGGAAGTATGCTGACACCGATTGGTAATCCGCAAAATATTTATTTGTATACCTTAGGGGGATTTTCTTTGCATGCTTTTATGGGATGTGTGTTCCCTTATTGGATTTTGGCGGGTGTTGGAATTTTTATTTGGTGTTGCTTTATTACCAGAAAGCAAGAAAAAATAGATTTGGGACAGGCATTAGAAGAAAGACCCTCTTCAGAGAAGAATAATAAAAAGAAGATAGTCCTGTATATGGTGATGTTTTTGCTAAGTATGCTGGTGGTACTGCGCGTTCTTCCTTATTATTGGGTGTTGGTATTGGTATTCGGCAGTACTTTGTTGATGGAGCCGGCTGTATTGAAACGGGTGGATTATAGTTTACTGCTGACTTTTACCTTTTTCTTTGTTTTCACTGGGAATATGGGACATTTGGAAGTAATCAAACAATGGTTGCAAAGCATGGTGGAAGGAAGAAGTATATGGCTGGGAATTCTGGTGAGTCAGGTGATTAGTAATGTGCCTGCAGCCTTACTTTTGTCTGGATTTACGGAAAATTATCACCAATTATTATTGGGGGTTGATCTAGGTGGTTTGGGTACCTTGATTGCTTCTATGGCTAGTTTGATTTCTTATAAAATTTATGTACAGACCCATGCGGAACAAAAGGGAAGGTATTTTTTGTACTTTACTGTAGCAAATCTGGTGTTTTTGCTGATGATGGTGATAGCATATGCGCTAGTGGGGTGAAAGCATATGGACTAGCGGGCTGAAAGCTTGTAACAAATCAGACCTTTGGATGAATTGTTACCGCGCACAGCAAGGGATCCTATGCAAATTGCTGCCAGCTTGGGAAAATATATGTATCTATACACCATTGCACAGAAAAGTGTGCAGGGCTACTTGAACTGTTACGAAAGTTTGACCTTGTGATTGGGTTGTAAGTTGTCCTGTTACACAGTTTCTGTAATATATTTAAAAGGCAGGCTTGAAAATTTGAGAGTAGGAGAAAATCATATGCAAGAAAGAATACATGGGAAAAACATAACAATTTTTGGTAATCTGGATGCAGAACGTTTGGTTCTATATACTGCTTTTGGGGAGGAAGGAGAAAACATTTGGCAATTCTGTTTGGAGTTGGGGTGTCCGGACTTTTGTCTTGTAGTGATTGGGGGAATAGAATGGGAAAAGGATTTATCTCCTTGGCCTGCAGAACGATTGTTCGCTGATTCTGCCAATTTTTCTGGAGGTGCAGATGCTTATTTAAAAGAGTTGGAAGAAAGTATTGTACCATATCTGGAAAAAAAACGAGAGTCTAAGATACAGCGCCTATATTTGGCAGGCTATTCATTGGCGGGACTATTTGCATTGTACAGTGGTTATCATTGGCACAGCTTGGATGGCATTGTTTGTGTATCAGGTTCTTTATGGTATCCGAATTTTTTGGAATATGCGGGGAAAAAACAATTGCAAGGAAAGATTAAGGCTGTGTATTTTTCTTTGGGGAATCGGGAGGCAAAGACAAAGCATCCTTTGATGCGTCAGGTAGCAGAAGATACTTGGTATATGTATGCTTTGCTGGAAAAACAAGGGGTAAAGACTCGGTTTGAGTGGAATAAAGGTGGACATTTTAAGGCTTGTAGCCAGCGGGTAGCCAAGGGGATTTGTTGGATTTTGCAGGAAGAAAAATAAAAATATGAGCAACATGCATAAAAAAACAATATCATATTTGGAAAAACGGATAGCATAAATTCGTTGAAAAACAATGAAAAATGCGTTACAATTTACAATGTGTGATTGTGTATGGTTATGTACACAGAAAAGGAAAGGAGAATGTTACACAATGAAAAACGGAGTAGCAAAACGAACATTGGGTGTAGTTTTGTCCGCCGCTATGGTAGCTACAACAGCAGGAACCATACCTGGTGTAGATTTTACCAAGACAACGGTGGCACATGCTGCAGGCGGAGATGCCATTTATGTAGACAGTACAAATTATTATGATAGCGACTATGATAATAAATATGCGTACAATGGTGATGACTTGGGGTGCACATATACAAAAGACAAGGTGACTTTCAAAGTTTGGTCTCCAGAAGCTGACAGTGTCAAGATTCATTTTTATGCAACGGGTAGCGACAAAGAAAAGGGCGCTGAGAACTTGAAGACAGTTTCTATGAAGCAAGAAGACAAAGGTGTATGGTCCTATGAAACAGCAGATGCTACAGAGGCACAAGGCTTGTTGAATAAGTATTATACTTATGATGCCGTGATTGGAGGAATTTCATACGGAGAGACAGCGGATCCTTATGCCAAAGCGGTTGGTGTCAATGGCGATCGATCTATGGTTGTAGATTTGGATAGTACAGATCCTGAGAATTGGGATAAAGATTATAATAGCAAAAGAACTGCTACTGCACTTTCTGATGTGGTAGTTTGGGAAGTGCATATTCGTGATTTTTCGATTGATGTGAGTTCTGGTGTATCAGAGAAAAATCGTGGTAAATATAAAGCCTTTACTGAGAGTGATACGTCTGTAAACAAAGAAGGAAAAGTTGCCAGTTGTGTGAAGTATTTGAAACAGATGGGAGTTACCCATGTACAATTGTTACCAACTTTTGATTATGATGGCGTAGATGAGACAAAGATTACAAATGAAAAATCAAAGACAAACTATAACTGGGGATATAATCCAAAGAATTATAATGTACCAGATGGCGCATATGCAAGTAATCCATATGATGGAAATGTGCGTATTGAAGAGATGAAGGAAATGATACAAGCCTTGCATAATGCCGGAATCAAGGTAATCATGGACGTGGTATATAATCATACTTATGCAACAGCAGATTCTTGTTTTAATAAAATTATGCCAGATTATTATTATAAATTAACTGGAACAGATGGTAAGGTTACCTACAATGATGAATCCGGATGTGGAAATGCTACAAGATCTGATAGTGCTATGTTCAAAAAATACATGATTGATTCTTTGAATTATTGGGCAGATGAATACCACATTGACGGTTTCCGTTTTGACTTAATGGGTATTCATGCTTCGGATACTATGAATGCAATCAGAAGAAGCCTGGATGCAAACTTTGGTAAAGACACGATCGTTATGTATGGTGAAGGCTGGACCGGCGGTGGCTATGAGGAAGAAACCAGTTGTTATAAGTCCTATTGTAGAAAATTAGATAAAGGTATTGGTTATTTCAATGACCAGATTCGTGATGCCATTAAGGGTGAAACCAGCAAGGAAAAGGCAAAACAAATTGGTTTTGCACAACAAAACTTTGGCCTCGCAGATGTATATACCGATCATGAAAAGTTCCCAACTAGTGTATTTGGTGGAATTATGGGATCTGTTGGAAAGAATGAAAGTGACTGGTGGATGTGGAGAGCTTATTGGGCTGATACATCTGCAAGAGTATTATCTTACGATTCCTGTCATGATAATATGACCGTTTGGGATAAGTTTGTGGAAAGTATGGATGTAAAAAATGCAGACCGGACTGCATTAGATTTTAATACCACAGACCAAAATTTGATTAATATGAGCCGTATGACAGCCGGATATTTGTTGTCATCACATGGTGGTGTATTTTTACATGCTGGTGAGGAATTTGCCAGAACCAAAAATGGAAATGAAAATAGTTACAATGCCGGTGATTTAGACAATGCTTTGGATTGGAACCGTGTGAATCAGTATGCAGCATTGACAGATTATTATCAGGGTATGGTAGCGATTCGTAAAGCATTCAGCGGTTTCAGAAATATTATTGAAGAAAAAGCAAATGCACAGGAGGTAAAAGAAAATACAAAGGATGGTTTCTTTAATACAGCCAATGTAAATGGAAATAATATTACAGAAATTGATTCTTTTACAGAGGTTGTAGAGGATCCGGATAACCAGGATAAGAGCAAGATCCAGTCAGTTGTAAATAGCATTGGATATTACTTATCTAACGATAAGGAAGATGAATGGAAACAAGTTGCAGTATTGTTGAACAATACAAAGAATGAAAAGACTGCCAGCTTAGAGGCAGCAGATGGCTCTGCAGATTGGGTAGTGGTTTCAGATGGTAAGCAGGCTTCTGTTGCCGGCGTGAATGTCGTATCGGCAGCAGCTGTGACAGTTCCAGGAAAATCTGTAGTGATTGCAGTACCAAAGAAGACTTTTGATGCGTCAAAGAAATTCGTAGCTGCTACACAAATTGTTCCTTATGATCCAGCAAGTGAGAAGAGTGAAGTGGTTGAACCAGAACCAACCCAAACAGCAATCGATGAGGATGAAGTGGATGGACCTTTGACCTTGGTGGGTGGAGATGTGACGGTTCTTGCATCAGCCACACCAACTACATCAGCAATTACAGAGCCAACTACAGTACCAACTGCTGTACCAACCACAGCACCAACTACGGCACCGGCAGGTCAAACTTCTAATGTAGCTCCGGTATCTGTTACATATTTGACGTTGGCTCCAAATGCGCTATATAAAGCAGGTCAAAAGATTACAATATCAGCTACAGCGGCAGGTGGAACAGGAACGTATACCTATCAATTTTATGTATATAAAAATGATGCCTTGGTTTATGGGACAGGTGAACAACAGAATGCAAGCTATGAATTTAAGCCAACCACAGCAGGTGTGTATACGATTCGAGTGGCTGTGAAGGATACAGAAGGACGTATCGCTGAAAAAGAAACAGCTGTTTTAGTGGCTGCAAAATTGACTGCTTCTGTAAATGCTTCCAAGAAGGTGATTAAAAAAGGTGAAAAGATTACTTTTAAAATTACCGCAAAAGGTGGTACAACACCATACAAATATACTTTTACTGTGTTAAACAGTAAAGGTAAGATTGTGAAAAAATCCGGTTCTATCGGCAAAGGAACTTGGACTTGGAAAGCAACCAAGAAAGGTACCTACCAATTAAAAATCACAGTGAAAGATAAGGCTTCCACTGTAGTGAAAAAGACAATTAGTAAAATTGTTGTAAAAAAAGAAGCATCTAAATAAATAGACATGTCTGCTTTGCAGGTGCTATATCAGAACAAATAGAATCCCTTTGGGCAATTTATGGTGAAATTCATGCTTGCCCCGAAGGGTTCTTTTTTTATGTAATAGGAAATTGCGATGCAATTTCCTATTACATAAAAAACGCTCCGCGAGGATGCGCAGACCGCGGAGATGGAGTTAATTGCTGCGCAATACCGCAGTCGCGCTAGAGTTTTGCTTGCAAAACCCTTTGTTATGTTTTTTTGTAGTTATATCTGTTTACAAATTTTGGTTTTTGGAAAAAGGCGTATATGTGTACGGAAAAAGAGGAAAATTGTTTTGAAATTTGTGAATTTTTTTTGGTAATTTAGAGATACGAAAGAAAAAAGTATGTAGGAATGTTACAAAAATGTTACAAAAATTAGAAAAACTATTTACATAATTACTGAAAAATGTTAAAATATATATAATAAGTGGACATGACTGCTTCGCAGTCGTCACTAGATAAAAGTGTACGTATCAGTAAGCGTAACAAGAAAGTTTACCTTGTTACAAGAAAAAGATGGAACATTGAAAGGAGCAGGTAAGATGGCAAGATATTCATTGAAGAAACGTATTTGTGGTGTGGCAATGGCTATGGTTGTAGCAACTTCCACAGTACAGATGATGCCAATCACATATGTACATGCAGATAAAGGAGAGTCAATCCCATACGCGACGAACACCTTTGATTCAAACTATGACGTGCAGAATGCGTATAGTGGAAATGACTTGGGTTGTACCTATACAAAGGAAAAGACCACCTTCAAAGTGTGGAGTCCTTTGGCGACCAAAGTGGTATTATGCCGTTATCAAAAAGGCGATGGTGATAATTTTATTGAAAGTATCGATATGACAAAAGGTGACAAGGGTGTTTGGAGTGTGACCGTATCAGGAGATATTGTTAATACTTACTATACTTATAAAGTAACTGCCAATGGTAAAACCCAAGAAGCAGTAGATATTTATGCAAAGGCTGCCGGTGTGAATGGTGACAGAGCGATGGTAGTCGATTTGGATAGCACAGATCCAGTCAATTGGGATAAGAATTATAAGAGAGAGAAGACCTTGTTAAGTGATATCAATGTTTGGGAAATACATATTCGTGATTTCTCTATCGATGTCAGCTCTGGTGTTTCTGCTGAAAATCGTGGTAAATACAAGGCATTTACAGAAAGTACAACTGTAAATGGAGAAGGAAAGATTGCTTCTTGTGTAGATTATTTAAAGGAATTAGGCGTTACCCATGTACAGTTGATGCCTATGTACGATTACGCTTCTGTGGATGAAACAAAGGTTACCAATACTTTGGGAAGCAATTATAACTGGGGATACGACCCTGAGAATTATAATGTACCGGAAGGTTCTTATTCGAGCAATCCATATGACGGAAATGTCCGCATTACAGAGATGAAAGAGATGATACAGGCTTTGCATGATGCAGGTATTAAGGTGGTAATGGATGTGGTATATAACCATACCTATGATACTGCAGACTCAAATTTCAATAAGATTATGCCGGATTACTATTATAAATTAAATAGCAATAAAAGCTATAATGATGAATCTGGTTGTGGCAATGCCACCAGAAGTACCAGTGCCATGTACCGTAAGTTTATGATTGATTCTATTTCTTATTGGGCAGAAGAGTACAATTTAGATGGTTTCCGTTTTGATTTAATGGGAATACATGATGTGACTACCATGAATCAGATTCGTAAGACTTTGGATCAGAAGTTTGGTGAAGATACCATTGTTATGTATGGTGAAGGTTGGACTGGTGCTAGCGGCTATGCGCCTGATTCTGCGCACAAGGCAAATGAGGCTCAATTGGATGATGGTATTGGATACTTTAACGACCAGATACGTGATGCTTTAAAAGGAGAACATAAATTCGACAAAACGATTGGTTTGGTACAACATAATTATACAACAGGTTCTGACTTGGAGCCAGGCGAAAAATGGCCAAATAATGTATTTGGTGGAATTATGGGGTCTGTAGGTCGCACAGCAGGTGAATGGGGAATGTGGAGACCGTTTTGGTCCAAGTCTTCTAACTGTTCTTTGAGCTATTGTTCTGCCCATGATAATCTCACACTTTGGGATAAATTGACAGAGGGGCTTGGAAAGAATTTTTCGTCTACAGATGACAGACTTTTGCGCATGAATAAAATGGTGGGAGCTGTGATTTTAACTGCAAAGGGTGGTACCTTTATGCAGGCAGGAGAAGAATTCTGCCGTACTAAAAATGGAGATGACAATAGTTATAAATCTTCCGATTCTGTTAATAAAATTGATTGGAATCGTTTGCATACCTATAGCAATGTAAGAAATTATTATCAGGGAATGTTGCGCATCCGACAGGCATTTTCAGGATTTCGTTCTATTACCACTAGAAGTGGTGATAACTGGAATCCAAACAATAATAACCTGACTTGGATTAGTAAGAATGCAGAAGGTGTTTCTGCATTTACAGAGACCAACAATGTTGCGGGAGAATGGAATCGTGTTGCAGTCATTATTAACAATACAACCCAGGAAACGATTGTAGATTTATCTCGATACGGATCTCAATGGGTAGTGATTGCAGATGGCGATACAGCTGGATTAACAGCACTTGCAACTTACGGTGGAAGTGTAAAAGCGGCAGGCAAGTCAGTCGTAGTAGCAGTGCCAAAGGATACCTTCGATGCCAATCCTGAGGTAGGAAATAAGAATCATGCACCAGAAATTTTAGTGGATAACAGCAGTATTACTACAACCCAAGGTAGTGATGTTACTTTTACAGTATCTACCAAAGACCAGGATGGTGACAAGGTTACTTTAACACTTGAAAGTGCACCAAAGAGTGTGGAATTTGAAAATGGTGTTTTAAGTTTTAAGAATGTGCAAAAGGGAAATTATGAAATCGTGTTTGCTGCAACAGATGGCAAAGCTACCACTCGTAAAACAGTAACGATTACAGTTACATCAGACCGTGAAGGCTTGGAAAATGCAATCACCAATGCAGAGAATGCCGGATATACAGAAAAAACTACATCTGTAGAGGTATGGACGAATTTCCAAACTGCATTGACACAGGCAAAGACAATAAATGACAAGGCTGATGCAAGCAAAGAAGAAATTTCCAATGCTACCAGCCAATTACAAGCTGCATTTGCTACAATAAAAGAAGAACAGGATGCAAGAGCAGAATTGAAGGCTTCTGCAGATCAGGCTGCTGCAACTTTGAAAACTGTAGATGCAAGCGGACAAGAGGAAGCTGTTGCAGATGCAAATACTGTGAAGACAGAAGCTGATACTTTGTTGGCTGGTGTGGCTACCAAGACAGCGTATGTTTTTGCAAAAACCAACTTAGAAGAAAGTATGGCTGCTTTGGCAGTTGGAAGTGGAAAGGTAACTGTACATGTAAGTGCGAATGCATTTGCTACTTCATACTTATACGTTTGGCAGGGATCAGGCAAAACTGCTAAGAATTTGTTAGGCATATGGCCGGGTCAGGCGTTGACAGAGAAGGATGCACAAGGAAATTATGTGATTACTTTAGATAACATTGATCCAGATGAAAAATTCAATGTCATTGTTAATGATGGCGCTACAGGTTCTAAACAAACAGATGACATTGAAGGGGTAAGTGGTGAGGTTACTGTAAATGTCGCAAACAGTTCTTACATTACCAAAGAAGGAAAACAAATGTACACGGCAGAGACAAACTGTCAGGCTGTAGGTACGGCTACACCAGTGCTTACAAAAGAAGGTTTGCAGTTGGCAATGACTACAGCAAAGGCTTTGGATGCAACAAATTATACAGAAGATTCTTATGCTGTATTAAAAAATGCCATCGATGGCGCTGAGTTATTGATTACAGACAGCAATGCGACACAAGTAAAGGTAAATCAGCAAGCCAGAAGCGTTCGAGCAGGTATTTTAGGTTTGGTATTGAAGGCAGGTGTGGTTTTACCTACAGCGACACCAGTTGCTACACCTGGGGTTTCACAACAACCAGAGGAAAGCCAGGCAGCAACCTCTACACAAGAACCAGACAAAACAACTGCTCCACAAGAAACGGATTATGCTGGAACTACACAAGAGTCTATGACACCAACAGCAAGTAACACACCAGCAGGTGATACTACTAATGCTCCAGTACCATCTGGACAAACACAAAGCACAGTGGCACCAACGCATAGTAATTCTGCGAATTCTGGTACGACAAATGAAACGACTAATCCAAGTGGAAACGGTCAAACACAGGGAACGATTGATAATGGACAAGCAAACAGTCAGAACGGTGGACAAACTGCTGCACCAACTGCTACACAGACAGTTCAAAATGCGAATGTAGCAAATTCTGGAACAGCGTCGCAAGCAAACGCAGAAAGTGATTTACAGATTGGAAGCTTTACTCTTCAACCAGCTTCTTATCAAGTGGTAGGTCAATCCATTACAGCAAAGGTACAAGCAGTAAATGGTGTTGGCTCTGTGTTGTACAAATTTGAAGTATTACAAGCGGGCAAAGTGGTTGCAAGCAGTGAGTACAGCAAAGAAAACGAATATATGTATGTGCCAACTAAGGCAGGAACTTATACAGTCCAGGTAACAATACAAGATGATAACAAAGCAGAAAAGACTGCACAAAAGAACATTTATGTAGTGAGCAAAAAATTATCTGCAAAGATTACAAAGAAGGTAAAGATTACCGGAAAGAAAGCTAGTGTAGCGTTAAAGGTTAAAGCCACTGGTGGAAAAGCTTCTTATAAGTACAAATTTGAAGTTTATGATGCAAATGGCAAAAAAGTAAGCAAAACAGGATATGCATCTTCTGCTAACAAAAAGCTAAGCTTCAGCAAGAAAGGAAAATATACAATTAAGGTATATGTAAAAGATTCCTTAGGCATTGTCTTAAAGAAAAGCATTAGTTGTAAAATTAAATAAAACATTTTAATTTATAATAACAATCCAGTCGGGGCTGCACAAGTATTGGGCAGACCGCATGGAAAATTTATAAGGCAAACGGACATGACTGCAGGCAGTCATGTCTGTTTTTTTTATGTAATAGGAAATTGCGATGCAATTTCCTATTACATAAAAAACGCTCCGCGAGGATGCGCAGACCGCGGAGATGGAGTTAATTGCTGCGCAATACCGCGGTCGCGCTAGAGTTTTGCAAGCAAAACTCTTTG
>JAFORL010000200.1 GCA_017393285.1 Lachnospiraceae bacterium | reverse complement strand
TGCTTCCGGTTCTTCTTTCTTAGATCCGGATGGAGATGGGTGGAACAAGATTTTATTTTCTGTTCTTACCGTATTTTGCCTCTTGGTAATATCTATTTTACATATTGCGTTTACAAAGAAGCAGAAGGATCGATTGGGGATTTGTTCCCTATTGACAGCAGTTATGACAATTTTGATGTTGTTGCGTATGAATCGCTATATGCATTATTATTTGATTACCATGCCATATGTGATGTATATTGCGGTTATGTTAAAAGATTTATATGCAGTTAGAAAAAAAGATGCTTGGCGTAGAATGGCATTTCTTATGGCTGCGGGGCTGGTACTTTTGCAGACTTTGGCAGGTGGGTATAAAACCTATGCACAAAGAAAATGTATTGAAACCTATACGAAACAGACAGCAGATTATCAAGTTTGTTGTAATCGGTTTATGTCTCAAATTCCACCAGAGGAAAAGGAAGATTTCTTGGTATTCGCCAGCTTTCGTTTGTCTCAATGGTATCTGGTAGCAGATGTTGCACCATCCTATCATTATCCTTTTTTACAGGATTGGTGGTGTAAAAATAGTAGTGAAATGGAAGCAGAGGTTACAGCCTATTTACAAAATCAACCGGCAAAGTGGATGGTAGTAGAAGCCGATTATGATACGGGAGATTTACTGATTCCGAATAATGAGAATTTTAAAAAAATCATTCAAACCCGTTATGAAGTGGTAGATGATTTTCAAACTTCTTTCGATTACAGAAGATACCAACTGTTGAAAAGAAGTACACCATAGATGTAAGCTGGACAGTGCATTGTATGTAATGCATCGTTTAAATAGGTTTGGGGATAGATCGCCCTGAGATTACGATCGTTGAAATCGATGTAAAGGAGTGGTAGGGAATGAAGTTATGTTCGGTTGTTGTACCTTGTTACAATGAGGAAGAAACAATACAAATTTTTTATGATGAGATGCAAAAATATATCACAAAACTTTCTGATTTAGCCTTTGAGTTTATTTTTGTAGATGATGGAAGTAAGGATCATAGTTTGATGGAAATGAAAAGATTGGCAGGAGAAGATCCTAGCGTGAAGTTTATTTCATTTTCCAGAAACTTTGGGAAAGAAGCCGGTTTGTTTGCCGGCTTGGAAGCTGCATCTGGTGACTACATTGTAACCATGGATGTAGATTTGCAGGATCCGCCATATTTGTTGGAAGACATGTACAAAGCGGTTACAGAAGAAGGGTATGATTGCGCAGCTACCATGCGAACCGATCGCAAGGGAGAGGCACCTATTCGTTCTTGGTTTGCACGCAGATTTTATCGTCTGATTAACAAGATATCCAATGCAGATATTGTGGACGGGGCCAGAGATTACCGTTTTATGACGCGTCAGATGGTGGATTCTATTCTGGCTATGAGAGAATACAATCGTTTTACCAAAGGAATTTTTGGTTGGATTGGCTTTAAGACCAAATGGATTCCTTTTGAAAATGTTGAACGTTCTGCCGGTACAACCAAATGGTCTTTTTGGAAATTATTTTTGTATGCATTAGAGGGAATTATCGCATTTTCTACGACACCTCTTTGGATTGCATCCATTACCGGATTGCTATCTTGTATGTTATCTGTGATTGCCATGATTTTTATCATTATCCGTAGATTGCTGTATGGAGATCCCGTAGATGGTTGGGCATCTATTATTACCATTATGCTTTTCATAGGCGGATTGCAGATGTTGTTCTTAGGTATTCAGGGCCTGTATATTTCTAAGATGTATTTGGAAACAAAAGAACGACCAATCTATATTACAAAAGAGACAAATGTAAAAAAACAGGAGACAGGAAAGCATGAAGAAGAATAGAACATTGGCTGCAGCAGGGGCAGTCGGGTCTGTCCTATTATTTTTATTGATATGTGTTTGTGGCATACCCTTTATGTATCAGGTATGTGATGATAAATATTTGATGCAATTTGCCTCAGGACAATATACAGGGCAACCTAGCGATTATATGATACATATCCGTTTTCCCATTAGTTATTTGTATGCCTTTTTCTATAAGGTGATTGCCGGTGTGGACTGGTATGGTACCATCATGATTGCGATGCAGTTGTCTTGTCTGGCTTTACTTTTGTACCACGTACTGAAAAAAATAGAGAGCAATCGTGCCAAAGTAATCGTAGTTTTATTGGTATATGGTTTATTGTTTTCTATGTGGGTTACAGAAATTGTAAGTATTACCTATACAACTTCGGCAGCCTTTTTAGGATTGACGGCAATTGTTTGGTATGCCATGTCAGACCATCGGATGATAGATGAACTGTTATGTATTCTGCTTATGGTGATGACTTACAATATTCGATACGAGACATTTTATATGGTGGTGCCTTTTGCAGGTGTCATTTGGCTTTACGATTTTATCCTTTGCAAGAAAAAATACAAACCTATTTTGTTTGCATTGGGACTGGGAATCGGACTTTTGGCAGTGATTGTTTTTGATCATACCATGTATGGCTCAAAAGAATGGAAACATTTATTTGCTTATAACGAAAAGCGAATCCTCCTGTATGATTATTATCATGATGATTTGTTGGATTATGATAAGTATCAGCAGGTTTATGAGAAATTAGGCATGAACGAAAATGATCGGGATATTATCGAATCCTATGATGTTACCTTGGTGCCGGAATTACAGAATCAGATACAGGAACTGGTAAAGGCACATCAAGAGGAAGATACTTTGGCACAACGCTTAAAAGCAGATGTCCATACGATTTTCTCAGGCGTATTAATGGGCAATAAGTTAGTTACTTTATTGACGGCTATGGTTTGGTGCCTGACTTTGTTGCTTTTAGTAAAATATAAAGACTGGGTGCGTGTCAGATTGGCTGTGGCTTTCATTGGTTTACAAATGCTCTTATGGTTATATTTGGGATATCGAGGCAGAGTGATGACACGAGTATCCAGAAGTATGATGTTTATGTTTAGTGTGATGGCTTTGCTTTGTGTGTATTACTTTTGGCAGGACAAAAAAGAAGAAATACAGTGGAAACGTATTCCCAAATACCTGTATGTTTTATGTGGATTGGTTTTGTTGGGGACTTCTGTAATTTCTTATGCAAAACAAAGAAATATCAATATCGATTCTTATAGCAGAACCAATTATTATGATGTGGAGGAGTATTGTAATACCCACAAGGCTAATTTTTATTTTGTGGATTTATATTCCATTTCTAATTATGAAGGTGGATATCATTATCAATTTTTCAATCAGAACAAGTATGTGAATTTTGCTATGTTGGGAGATTGGATGGGGTATAGTCCGCTGTTCTGGAAGAAATTACAGGATAAGGGAATTACCAATATTCAGGATTCTATTTTTGCTACCAATGGAAATGTCTATGTGATTGCAGAGAGTCGGCAGGATATGAAGTTTATTGAAAACTTAGACCATGGCATTACCTGTGAAATTGTAGACGAAATTCCAAGTAGCCAAGGAATGACGTATTATGTTTACAAATATAACAAAAAATGATAGGCTTGCGTAAGGGTTGAGAAAGGCTTGCATAGGTTACATGTGGAGTCTAATAAATGTAACAGTTCGGTTTTTAGTTGCGAGTATGCTGAAGGGTTACCAATATATGAGGCGGATTGAAAAATCCGCTTCTCTTATGTAAAAAAAACGGATATAATGTATGGCTTTTAGGCTGAGCAGAAAGGGAAACGTATGAAGCAAAAAATGTTAAATTTAGGGTTGGTGTTAGTTCCATTGTTGCTTTTCGCAACATGGATTTTTACGAGTTGGACCTTGCATTATCAAGTACATGATGACAGATATATGATGGAATTTGTTTCTGGAAAATTTTTGGGACATGGAGATGCCCATTTGGTATATATCAACTATGGTATTGGTCTGATTTTGTTAGCCTTATACCAGATTTGCAAAGGGATAGATTGGTATGGGGTGTGCATGTATCTGTTTCAATTTTGGGCAATGGGAGTCTTTTCTTATTACTGTATTAGAAAACAAAAAAATTGGAAACGAAAAGGTATTGTACTTTTGGCCTTTTATTTGATTTTTATTCTTTGTTGGATTGTAGAAGTGACTTCTTTTACTTACACAACGGTATCTGCGCTTTTGGGGGTTACGGCATTATTTACGTTTGCAGTGGGAGATAACTGCTGGAAGGATTATATTGTGACCATTCTTGCCAGTGCATTTTGTATGATGCTTCGTGTAGATATTTTTATGATGCTTGTACCGGTATGTGGAATCATTTGGATTTGGAAGTTTATTGCGTCCAAAGAAAAGAAAATGGTATATTTTTTAATTGCCTTAGGAACCGTATTGGTTTTTTGTTATGGCGTAAATCAGATTGCCTATCAAAGCCCGAAATGGAATGCCTATATGAAATACAACCAGGAAAGAACCTCTTTCTTTGATTACGATTTTGAAGATAAAATCAGCTATCAAGAGCAAAAAGCGGTATATGACCAATTGGGCATATCGGAAGCAGAAGTGAAAGGATTGGAATCCTATAATTTGGCATTCTATGATAACCAATTGTATGATTATATGGAGGATTTAGCTAAGGCATCTTGGGTTTCTTCTAATACAGGAATCAGACGGATGGCAAAGGAAGTTCCCATTTTAATGGGCTGGTTGCTACATAGCAGTAAAATGTTAGTTTTATTTACCCTGTTTATCCATATGGTTTGTCTGGTTTATTTGATTTTACATAAGCAAAAAGGATTAGGAATTGTGTATGTTGCCAGTGTCATCGTATATGGCTTCCTTTGGGGATATATTTGTTACAAAGGACGTTTTTTGGACCGTGTCAATCATAGTTTACTCTTACAACAAATTGTGACACAAGTTGCCCTGCTTTTTATGGTGAAACCAAGAGAAATTCCATTTTTACAAAAAAAATATCAGAAAAGACTTTTACTCTGTATGGGTGTGGGCGTGTGCGGTATCTTGTTTTTGCTGGGAGCAAGAATTTGTATAAAAATGCATGGAATAAATGAGAAAGAAGGAAGCTACCGAGACCATTATTTGATGGAAGAGTATTGTGCAAAGGATGAAGATAAATTTTTCTTTTTGGATGTTAGATCTGTTACGGAATGTAAATATATCTTTTCTTTCAAGAATGATAATGCATATGAAAACTTTATCTCTTTAGGTGATTGGTATGGAAACAGTCCTTATTATACAGAAAAAATGGAAGAAGAAGGCATCACCAGTGTACAAGATGCCGTATTACATGATAAATCTGTCTATATCATTGCAAAAAAAGATACAGACTTTTCTTATATGCAGGATTTAACCACAGAAAAGCTTACCATAAAGGAAGTGGATGAGATTACAGGCGGTTATGATGCATATGGGGTTTATCAGGTTTTGGCAAATGCGCAATAGAGGAGGAAGAGAAAGTATGAAGAAAATTTCTAGTTGTTATGAATTTGCATTACATTGGTTGGTAGTTGGACTTTCTATTATGATTTTAGGTTTATTGTGGTTGGGGAGTCTTTTTCAAACGGTATATGTGGATATGAATGAGTATAGTTGGTTTCATCATGACTCTGTGATTTTACATATGGGTATCCTATGTTTGCTGGGGCTTCTTTGTTTTGTATGGAAACCCATAGCCAAACTGGAAAAATATAAAAAAATCATTTGGATTTTTGTTTTGACCTTATATGCCGTGCTTTTGGTTGCCTTTGTTTTATATTTACATATACCGGTAAGGGCGGATCAATTATATGTGATAAATGCGGCAGTCGCTATGAGAAATGGAGATTTCAGTGCTTTTCAACCAGGGGGATATATACAAATGTATCAAAACCAGATTGGAATGACCTATTTTGCTTATATCCTGACTTTTATTCCGGTATCCATGTATACCTTGTTCCGATTGGTAAACTGTATCGCTATTTTGGGAACTGTTTATTGTTTTTATGTATTGGGTAATTTATTGTTTGAAGAAAAGAAAAAGAGATATATTTACGGCTATGCTTTGATGGCATTTTTACCTGTTTTTCTATATGTTACCTTCTTGTATGGAAACAGTATTGCTATGGCCTGCTCTTTGGTGGGAGTTTGTAGTGTATTAAAATATATCAAAAGCCGGAAATGGTTGTATGGTATACTTGCCATGGTTGCTTTGGCCTTTTCTTTGACCGCAAAACAGAATTTTTTAATCCAAATTATTGCTGTGGTATTGCTGCTGATTTGGGATATGTGCAAGAAAAAAAGCATAAAAACCATAGGGGTATTATTGGGCATTCTGGTAAGCTGCTTCTTGTTAAATACCGCAGTGGAATGTCGATTGCAGGCAATCACAGGTGTAAAATTACAGCCGGGTATGCCGGCAATTGCTTGGGTTACCATGGGAACCCAGGAAGGTTACATGGCGGCAGGCTGGTATAACAATTACAGCAAAGAAACTTTCGAAAAGAATCATTATGATGCTGCTGCCACAAAGAAAGTTGCAAAGGAAGATTTGAAAGAAAGGTTGCAGGAACTGCTACACAGACCAGGCTATACAGTAAAATTTTATTATAAAAAAGTAGCTTCCCAATGGTTGAATCCAAGTTTTGAAGGCATTTGGATTAATGATTTGTCCAAGCATGAGAAAGAACATCCGGAATACAAAGAACGAACCAGACATTTTCCAAAATGGTTGAATCAGGCTTTACGAGAGCCGGGAAATCCTGTAATTGTGCAATTTTTAAATGTCTATCAATCTTTGGTATATCTGGGTTGCATTTTATGGTTGCTGCTGAAAGGGAGAAAAGCAGAATTGCCAACTTTGTTAGGTATGATTATATTTTTAGGTGGATTTTTCTTCCATATCTTGTGGGAGGGAAAGTGTCAATACGTACTTCCTTACTATATCATATTGCTTCCTTACGCAATACAAGGCTATATTGTTTGGAAAAATTGGAGTAAACATATCATAGAAGAGAAGAAGGGGAGGAATGCATCATGAATAAAAGAAAAGAACAGGGCTTAATCATTACGCTTTTGACGATTATTTCAGGCGTGTTTGTGTTTTATTTTTCTACCTCTACATCACCAATTTGTAAAGGATATTACGGAGATGATTCAGCCATGTTTCAAGTGATTGGAAAGTCTTGGACACAAGGACTGATTCCCTATATTCATACCTTTGACCATAAAGGTCCCTTTATTTTTTTTGTAAATGCAGTGGGATATGGCATGGGAAACTATGGATTACTATTTTTGCAGTGGATTTTTATGATTCTCAGTTTTTGGGGTATTTATAAAATTGCCACTTTATTTGGAAATTTCAAATATCGTCTCTTGTGTATTGCAGGGTCTTATTTGACCTTGGCAATCGCTTACGGAACCGGAAATTATACGGAAGAATATAGTTTATTGTTTTTGGTATTTTCCTTATATTTTGCATTGGTGTATTTTTTAAACCGAAAAGAAAATCCTTGCCACAATCCTGCTTATGCATTGTGGTATGGCGTGACTTTTTCTGTAATATTTTTGATGCGTGTAACCAGTGCTTTTATGGTATGTGTGATTGTTTTGTTTGTACTGATTTGTCTGATTCAAAAGAAAGCTTGGGGCAATATTTTAAAAAATGCAGTCGCCTTTTTGACGGGATTTGCCCTTGTCTTGCTGCCTTTTTGTATCTATTTTGCCATGCAGGGAGCCTTGGGAGATTTCATTTATGGTACCATTATTCATAATGTATTATATGCAGAAAAATCCACGATATTTATCGAGCTGGGTGCTTCTTGGTCCAGCGCGCTATGTGCTATTTTGATTATTGTTATTTTGGCTTTTACAGCCCTTTTGTATTTGCTACAAGCGGAAAAACAGGAGAAGGTTCTTCCATTGTTTAGTTTGTTTCTTGCCTTAGGTACCATTTGTATGTTTGCTCGTATGAACAGATACCTGCATTATTACATGATTGCCATGCCATACTTTTCTTTGGCCTTGGGGATGACAAAAAAGATCTATGAAAATGCAAATGGTGTTTTCTGGAAAAAAATCACCTTGTATTTATGTGTGGGTATGATGTGTCTGGAAACCCTGATTGGTGGTTTTAAAGTAGTAAAACACAAACGCATTCTGACACTGAACAAGAAATTTGCGACAGAATTTCAAAATAGCTGTGACAATATTATGAATCAAGTACCAAAAGAAGAACGGGGGCAGGTCTTAGTATTTGGATCCAATGCCTTATCTCAATGGTATTTGTCTGCTGATTTGAAACCAATTTACAAGTATTGCTTTTTACAGGACTGGATGTCTAGTTGTAGTAAAACCATAGAAAATGAGGTCAGTGCCTATTTGAAAGCGGGTACTTGTAAATGGCTGGTGGTAGATGGTGATTATGAAACCGAAGAAATGCAGGAAACGAGATGTAAGGAATTTAAAGAGCTGATAGAAGAGAAATATGAATTGGTAGCTGTGGAGAAAGTAGAAACAGACTATAAATGTATTTTGTTATATCACTTAAAAAGTACAGAAGAGTAATCTATGAAGGAAAGAAAAGGGGCTGTCGAGACAGCCCCTTTTTTGTGTAATAGGAAATTGCGATGCAATTTCCTATTACATAAAAACGCTCTGCGAGGATGCGCAGACCGCAAAGATGGAGTAAATTGCTGCGCAATACCGCGGTCGCGCTAGAGTTTTGCAAGCAAAACTCTTTGTTCCGATTAAAAATCGGTTACAGGATATATTTATGTAATATTGGTAACTTTGAAAGTAAAAAGCTAACGATAAAACTGACTACAAAAATAAGGGTAGTGACAGCAGGAATGACAAGCCAAATCTGCTGTGTCCAGTTTAGCCCACCTATTTGTACAAAATAGGCATTTAGAAAGTCATGAAATAAATACATACCAAAACTGCAAGAAGAAAGCAGGAGAATGCATTTTTCCATACCAGCTTTTATCTTCCACTTAGAAACTCTTTTTTGGAAAAAGATAAAAACTGCCACTGCTGGAAAGAGTACATTACAATGGATGTATCCATACCAGGTTTGATTGGTGCTACCGGTTTCTTTGGAATAAAAATACGTAAGAAAAATCGTTGCCAATACCCCTAATAAGCCTAATATATAAGCAATCACTTCCTGTTTTTTATTGACAGGCTGTTTGTAGAGCTTGTAACCGAATAAAAAATAAAAGGCATATCCACCTAACAAACTATAGTGCATATTTTCAACATTATCCTGTAAGAGTGTTGTGAATCTGGAAGTGCATAAGGCCAAATCCGGCAACAGAAAACTGCATACAAAGGATACCATCAACGCGTAGCGAAGTATGTGATCCTCTTTGCTGAACACACGTAGCAGTGGCACGCAAAAATAAATGGTGATTAAGGTAAACAAAAACCACATATGATAATGTCCTACGAAGGTTTGCTGGATCAACTGCTTGAGAACTACCCTTGACTGATGATTGGGATTCATGTAGCAGGCATATAGGGCATATAGGACAGACCAAAATAAAAATGCTGTGGTTAAGCGTTTGATGTTATTATGTAGTAAATGCCGGAAGGTATAATTTTTATTTGGATTTAGAAAAAAAATACCGGATATCATAAGAAAAAGTGGTACACAACAACGTACACTGCTGCAGTAAATATTGCCGGTATGCCAAATGGGGCTACCTACAGCAGGGTTGGTAAAACCACTGGAGATATGTAACAGCATCATCAGGTAAATGGAAAAAATGCGAAGTAAATCCACATATAAAATTCGTTGTTGTTTTTTTGCTTGTACTTGCATAATTGCTACATCCTTTCAGATTATTATAGATTAGCTGGATACGTTGTTTTTGCTAATAGTAGTGTATCATAGAAAGGGGTAATCTGGCAATCCTGTAATCCCTGTAGTGTAATTATGGTAGAGCGTAGAAGAGCTGGCTTATGGTTACAAGTGTAACTTTTCATTTACAAAGAATGGTGCTATGGTCCTATGGTTTTGTGTAGAAAAATATGTTATCATGAAAGTACAAAGTAACGAGTTACCTTTTAGCAAATAGGTAAACATGACAATTTCATACCGTTTCACGATACTAGCATAGCTTTCGAAAGAGAGTGACGCAAAGCCAAGGGTCTAAGGGAAGTAATTCCTATGACAGCCGGTTGCCGAAGAGACAAGGAGAGAACTTTAATCATGCTTTGATTATGTTTGGCGATAAGGAAAGTGCGTTTGCTATGGTAAACGCGCTTTTTTGTTGCTATATAGATGGTTATCTATGGAAAGCATAAAGGCTCTGAAATGTTATATATGTACAGGGGGGCTGTACATAAACGGACTTGCGTATGACTTGCTTAGGCAAAAAATATCATATGAAAGGGTATTAGCAGAAGAACAAGGGGGACAAGATTATGAGGCAAAAAAGCAAAATGAGAAACTGGATGGCAAAAGCACTTTGTGCAGTAATGTTAACCGTACAAATGTTTCCAAATGGACTGGTTGTAAGAGCAGCTTCACAGGAAAATCAAAGTGCGACACAAGAGGTTGTGACAACAACACCTGAGGTGACAGAAAAACCAGTTATTCACAAAAAGACAGTGGCAATTTATTATGTATTGAATAGAGGTCAGGTATTGCCACTGTACAATGATACATTAGATTATTATCATTGGAGCAAACTTCCAAGTTATGGATTTACAGATAAACAAACCAATATAGAAAATAATGTAAAAGCAGTAGAAGATAGTATTATTTCTATTCCAGAAGGTGGAGATTCTTTATTGAAGGAAGGCGAAGAAATTCGTTGGTTTGCCATGAAGGACAATAATTACCAGGTATTTGTATATGGAATGATTTGTCCAAAGGGTGACACTTCTCAAATGGATCCGGTTATTGATGCAAAGGATCCAAATTCCTATGAAAACTATTATACCTATTACACAAGTTTTTACTTATTACAAGAAGGGGAAAGTATTCCAACTTCATTAGAAGATGTAGGAAATCACAAATGGTCAAAAATGGTAGATCCTGCCTGGGGTATCAAAACCAGTACCAAATTACGTAAAAGTGCAGA